>NZ_JASCOM010000240.1:0-8893 GCF_029959925.1 Pseudomonas sp. PS02303 | reverse complement strand
AGGCTAGCCCGCGAAGGGCCATCAAGACCGCTAAAAGCTTCGCGGGCAAGCCTCGCTCCTACAGGTCGTGGGGCCGCAGTCTTTCAGTCGGCATCCATAGCGAATGAAAGTCCGTCATCGCGAGCAGGCCCGCTCCCACAAGGGGACGCAGGTTACTCAAAGTTCTCGAGGTCTACCGGGTCGCCGGATTTCATATCCAGCTTCTTCCGAATGTCTTCAAATACCTGGTCGTAATTTTTGTGAACCGAGCCGATCTGGCTGTGTGTCCTTGGAATACCGTACTTCTCGGCGATATTCGTTATGTTGTTGGCGAAGTTGTAGGCCTCAACCTTGGGTAGAAAGAAGGTTTCGCTCATATCCTTTCCCTGAATGCTGCCATGCATGGTGAACTGGATGCCTTTTTCCCCTTTGTCGTTATTGCTGACCTCATAGTCGAAGTGCAGGTTGTAGCTGACATCATCCGAGGTCAGCGCGTGGCGCTCGATGTGCAAGTGACCGGGGGCGAACGTTGCCATTGACGTTTCTCCTTATAAATAAGTAATGCCAGGTGTCGCCGTGCTGATGCGCGTGCCGGCCGTGCCCTGGACGATCGCTTCGATGTCCGAGAGTGAACCGATCACCGCGGTTTTTCCAGTATGGCGGGCAAACTCGCAGGCGGCCTGCACCTTCGGTCCCATGGAGCCGGCGGCGAAGCCGAGTTTTTCCATTTCGTCAGGGTGGGCTCGGGCGATGGCTTTCTGGGTCGGTTTGCCGAAGTCGATGCAGGCGGCGTTGACGTCGGTGGCGATCACCAGCAGATCGCTTTCCAGCTGTTCGGCCAGCAGCGCCGAGCACAGATCTTTGTCGATCACTGCTTCCACGCCTTGCAGTTTGCCGCTGGCGCCGTACATCGTCGGGATGCCGCCACCGCCCGCGCAGATCACGATGCTGCCTTTTTCCAGCAACCATTTGATCGGGCGGATTTCGAAGATGCGTTTCGGTCTCGGGCTGGCCACCACGCGACGGTATTTGTCGCCGTCCGGGGCAATCGCCCAGCCTTTTTCGGCGGCAAGTTTTTCCGCTTCGGCCTTGGCGTAGACCGGGCCGATGGGTTTGGTGGGGTTCTGGAACGCCGGGTCGTTGGCGTCGACTTCGACCTGGGTCAGCAAGGTGGCGAAGGGCACTTCGAAGTCCAGCAGGTTGCCCAGTTCCTGTTCGATGATGTAGCCGATCATGCCTTCGGTTTCGGCGCCGAGTACGTCCAGCGGATAAGGCGAAACCGAGGTGTAAGCGGCGGCCTGCAACGACAGCAACCCGACTTGCGGGCCATTGCCGTGAGCGATCACCAGTTCGTTGCCAGCATAAATCTTGGCGATCTGTTCAGTGGCGATCCGGATGTTGGCGCGTTGATTGTCCGCGGTCATGGGTTCACCACGGCGGAGCAGGGCGTTACCGCCCAGAGCAACGACGATACGCATAATGCAGTCCTTCTAAATGAGGTGACTCGGTCTCCCTGGTGAAACCCGATCAGTGTGGGAGTGAGCGTGCTCGCGATGACCATTTAACACTCAACAGAGACGTTGACTGTTACTCCGCTATCGCGAGCAGGCCCGCTCCCACAGGGGCTTTGTTCCAGCCGGGAGAGCCGGGTGGGCCGTTAGATATCCGCCAACGCCGACACCAGGATCGCCTTGATGGTGTGCATGCGGTTTTCCGCTTGCTCGAAGGCGATGTTGGCCGGCGATTCGAAGACTTCTTCAGTCACCTCCACGCCGTTGGCCAGGTGCGGATAGCGTGCGGCGATGTCCTTGCCGACCTTGGTTTCGCTGTTGTGGAACGCCGGCAGGCAGTGCATGAATTTCACCCGCGGGTTGCCGGAGGCTTTCATCATCGCGGCGTTGACCTGGTACGGCAGCAGTTGCTCGATGCGCTCGTCCCACGCTTCTACCGGCTCACCCATCGACACCCAGATGTCGGTGTGGATGAAGTCCACGCCCTTGACCGCTTCTTTCGGGTCTTCGGTGATGGTGATGCGTGCGCCGCTTTCCTCAGCGAAGGCTTTGCACTGGGCGATGAAATCAGCGTGCGGCCACAAGGCTTTGGGCGCGGCGATGCGCACGTCCATGCCGAGTTTGGCGCCGATCATCAGCAGCGAGTTGCCCATGTTGTAACGGGCGTCGCCAAGGTAGGCGTAGCTGATGTCGTGCAGCGGCTTGTCGCTGTGCTCACGCATGGTCAGGGTGTCGGCGATCATTTGTGTAGGGTGGAATTCAGCGGTCAGGCCGTTGAACACCGGTACGCCGGCGAACTTGGCCAGCTCTTCGACGATTTCCTGTTCGAAGCCCCGGTACTCGATGGCGTCGAACATCCGCCCCAGCACGCGGGCGGTGTCTTTCATGCTTTCCTTGTGGCCGATCTGCGACGACACCGGGTCGATGTAGGTGACGTGGGCGCCCTGGTCATGGGCCGCGACTTCGAAGGCGCAACGGGTGCGGGTCGAGGTTTTTTCGAAGATCAGCGCGATGTTCTTGCCTTGCAGGTGCGGACGCTCGGTGCCGGTATATTTGGCGCGCTTGAGGTCGCGGGACAGGTCTAGCAGGTAGTTGAGCTCGCGAGTGGTGTGGTGCATCAGCGAGAGCAGGCTGCGGTTGCGCATATTGAAAGCCATTTTGGATCTCCTTGGGTTTCGGTTATCCGCCTGCTTCGCGCTTTATGAGCGCGGAGCAGGGCATAAAAATTAATAGTCGATAGGGTCGCGAATGATCGGGCAGGTCATGCAGTGGCCGCCGCCACGGCCGCGTCCGAGTTCACCGGCGCTGATGGTGATGACTTCCACACCGGCCTTGCGCAGCAGGGTGTTGGTGTAGGTGTTGCGGTCATAACCGATCACCACGCCGGGCTCCACGGCCACCACGTTGTTGCCGTCGTCCCATTGCTCGCGTTCGGCGGCGAAGCTGTTGCCGCCGGTTTCCACCACGCGCAGCGCCTTGAGGTTGAGGGCCTTGGCGACGGTGTCGAGGAAGTTGGTTTCTTCGCGGCGGATGTCGATGCCGCCCGGCTTGCTGTCGTCAGGGCGCAGGGTGAAGGCGACGATCTGGTTTACCACTTCCGGGAAAATCGTCACCAGGTCGCGGTCGCAGAAGCTGAACACAGTGTCCAGGTGCATCGCTGCGCGAGACTTCGGCAGGCCGGCGACGATGACTTTCTCCACGGCGTTGTGCTTGAACAGGTTCACCGCCAGTTGGCCGATGGCCTGTCGGGACGAACGTTCGCCCATGCCGATCAACACCACACCGTTGCCGATGGGCATCACGTCGCCGCCTTCCAGGGTGGCGCTGCCGTGATCCTGGTCCGGGTCGCCGTACCAGATTTCAAAATCGGCGTTGGTGAACTGTGGGTGGAATTTGTAAATGGCAGTGGTCAGCAGGGTTTCCTGACGTCGCGCCGGCCAGTACATCGGGTTCAGCGTCACGCCACCGTAGATCCAGCACGTGGTGTCGCGGGTGAACTGGGTGTTGGGCAGCGGCGGCAGAATGAAGCTGGAGTGGCCGAGGAAGTCGCGGAACATCTGGATGGTCTTGCCACCGAAGCTGTCCGGCAGGTCATCGGCGGAGACACCGCCAATCAGGAACTCGGCGATATGCCGCGGTTCCAGGCTACGCAGCCACGAACCCACTTCGTTGATCAGGCCGAGGCCGACCGAGTTGGCGGTGACCTTGCGTTCCAGAATCCAGTCGAGGGCTTCAGGGATGGCGACGATGTCGGTCAGCAGGTTGTGCATTTCCAGCACTTCGACGTTGCGTTCGCGCATCTTGGTGACGAAGTCGAAATGGTCACGCTTGGCCTGGGCCACCCACAGCACATCATCGAAAAGCAGTTCGTCACAGTTGTTCGGAGTCAGCCGCTGGTGGGCCAGGCCTGGGGAGCAAACCATGACTTTGCGCAGTTTGCCGGCTTCGGAATGGACGCCGTACTTAACTTTTTCGGTGGTCATTACAGTGATCCTCCAGATGACAAATGAGTCGAGTGTTACAGGGTCAGGAAGCCGTCATACAGGCCGTAGGCCGCCACCAGGGCGCCGACGACAACAGCGGCGAAAATCAGCTTCTCGACGTTGGTGAAAACCGGTTTGTTGAGCTCCATCTTGGCCTTGGCGAACAGGATCGCGCCGGGGGCATAGAGCAGGGCGGAGAGCAGCAGGTATTTGACGCCGCCGGCATAGATCAGCCAGACCGCGTAAATCAACGCGACGGCACCGATGAACAGGTCTTTGCGACGTTCGGCCGCAGCGTTTTCATAGCTCTCGCCACGCACCGCCAGCAGCAGGGCATAAGCCGCGGACCACAGATACGGCACCAGAATCATCGAGGTGGCCAGGTAGATCAGCGACAGGTAAGTGCTGGCCGAAAACAGGGTGATGACCAGGAACAGCTGCACCATTGCGTTGGTCAGCCACAAGGCGTTGACCGGCACCTGTTTGGCGTTTTCCTTGCGCAGGAACGCCGGCATGGTGTGGTCCTTGGCGGCGGCGAACATGATCTCCGCACACAACAGCACCCACGACAGCAGCGCCCCGAGCAGCGAGATGATCAGGCCGACGCTGATCAGCACGGCGCCCCATGGACCGACGACGTGTTCCAGCACCGCGGCCATCGACGGGTTCTGCAGTTTGGCCAGTTCCGGTTGGGTCATGATGCCCAGCGACAGCACGTTCACCAGCACCAGAAACAGCAACACGGTGATAAAACCAATCACGGTGGCCTTGCCGACGTCGCTGCGTTTTTCTGCTCGGGCCGAGAAAATGCTCGCGCCTTCAATGCCGATGAACACCCACACGGTGACCAGCATCATGTTGCGCACCTGGTTCATCACACTGCCCAGGTCCGGGTTTTTCAGGCCCCAGATGTCGGCGGTGAAGATGTCCAGTTTGAAGGCGAAAATCGCGATCAGCACAAACAGCACCAGTGGCACGACCTTGGCGACGGTGGTCACCAGGTTGATGAACGCCGCTTCCTTGATCCCGCGCAACACGAGGAAATGCACGCCCCAGAGCAGCACCGACGCGCCGATCACCGCAGCGATGGTGTTGCCTTCGCCGAAGATCGGGAAGAAATAGCCGAGGGTGCTGAACAGCAACACGAAATAACCGACGTTGCCCAGCCACGCACTGATCCAGTAACCCCAGGCAGACGAGAAACCCATGTAGTCGCCGAAACCGGCCTTGGCGTAGGCGTAGACACCGCCGTCCAGGTCAGGCTTGCGGTTGGCGAGGGTCTGGAACACGAAGGCCAGGGTCAGCATGCCGACCGCGGTAATCGCCCAACCGATCAGCACGGCACCGACATCGGCACTGGCGGCCATGTTTTGCGGTAAAGAGAAGATCCCGCCACCAATCATTGAGCCGACAACCAGCGCCACAAGTGCGCCGAGTTTCAGTTTACCGGGGGATTCAGACATTGCATGACCTCCAATGCAGGAGAAAAGAGACAGCAGATTAATGCTGTTAGCTATTCAGACATCTGACATAGATCAGTACATCGACACATTCCATTGTTAATGAAAGACTTATGAAACTTTTACGGGCATAAGGATATCGCTGGAAAAGCCCTTTCCAGAGGCTTCGGCCAGTTCAGGCGTGAATGATGCATAGCACTTTTGAATTTTGACCTTAGTCCGGTTTTGGCTTTCTGCCAATTTTGTCATCTGTTTTCGGTGTGGAATGGATTTATCAAAATTGACATACAAAACTGTTACACACCGATCCCATAGAATTATCGGCTATAAATAGAAGGCGTTATTTTCCGTTAGTTAATAAACGCTTAAACCCGTTATCCATTTAGTTAAAGTTATGCCTCAATGGCCATGCCGTAAAAAAGGGACGCAAGATGGTGCAAACGACGCAAAAGCTTCGCCTCAGTGCGCTGATCGCCCTGGTCGTCGGATCGATGATCGGCGGCGGGATTTTTTCCTTGCCGCAAAACATGGCGGCGCGTGCCGATGCCGGGGCGATATTGATTGGTTGGGCGATCACTGCGGTCGGCATGCTGACCCTGGCCTTCGTGTTCCAGACCCTGGCCAATCGCAAACCCGAACTGGATTCCGGGGTGTACGCCTACGCCAAGGCCGGGTTCGGCGATTACATGGGGTTTTCATCCGCCTGGGGTTACTGGATCAGCGCCTGGCTGGGCAACGTCGGGTATTTCGTGTTGCTGTTCAGTACCCTCGGTTATTTCTTTCCGGTGTTTGGCCAGGGCAACACGCCGATCGCCATCGGTTGCGCCTCGGTGCTGCTGTGGGCCGTGCATTTTCTGGTGCTGCGCGGGATCAAGGAGGCGACGTTCATCAACCAGCTGACCACCGTGGCCAAGATCGTGCCGCTGATCATGTTCATCGTCATCGCCGCCGTGGCCTTCAAGGCGGACGTCTTCACCCGCGATATCTGGGGAAGCAGCAACCCGAATTTCGGCGGCGTCATGGAGCAGGTGCGCAACATGATGCTGGTCACCGTGTTCGTGTTCATTGGCATTGAAGGCGCCAGTGTGTACTCGGCCAGGGCGGAGAAACGCTCGGACGTCGGCCGGGCAACGGTGATCGGTTTTCTCGGCGTGTTGGCGTTGCTGGTACTGGTGAATGTGTTGTCCCTGGGGATCATGAGCCAGCCGGAATTGGCCACCCTGCAAAACCCGTCACTGGCGGCGGTGCTGGAGCACATTGTCGGTCCTTGGGGGGCGCTGCTGATCAGCATCGGCCTGGCGATTTCGCTGTTGGGTGCATTGTTGTCCTGGGCGCTGCTTTGCGCCGAAATTCTTTTCGCCACGGCTAAAGACAAGACCATGCCGGCCTTTCTGACCAAGGAAAACGCCAACCATGTACCGGTCAATGCGCTGTGGCTGACCAACGTGATGATCCAGATTTTTCTGCTGATCACGCTGTTTTCGGCAGGCACTTACACCAGCCTGATCTACCTCGCGTCGTCGATGATCCTGGTGCCGTATCTGTGGTCGGCGGCGTATGCGGTGCTGTTGAGCGGACGCGGCGAAACCTACGAGCACGCGTCGGCCGAGCGGACCAAGGACCTGATGATCGGCGGCATCGCCCTGGGTTACGCGGTGTGGTTGTTGTATGCGGGCGGGGTGAAATATCTGCTGCTGTCGGCGTTGTTGTATGCGCCGGGGGTGATCTTGTTTGCCAAGGCCAAGCGAGAGCAAGGCGAGCCGCTGTTTACCCATATCGAGAAAGGCATTTTCACCTGCGTCATCAGCGGGGCGGGGCTGGCGGCGTATGGGTTGTACAGCGGGTTGCTGTCGTTGTGAGGTGGCGGCTGGCACCGGTTTTGTATTGAGTGTTCTGGCCCCATCGCGAGCAAGCTCGCTGCCACAGGTTTTGTGTTCGACGCAGATCCAATGTGGGAGCGAGCCTGCTCGCGATAGCTATCTGACGGTCACCACCACTGCGCGCGATGGGCACCCAATTCCGAAGCCGGAAGTGTCCACTGCAACGGTGTGCCGGTGATTTTCAAAGGCACATGAAGCCGATGCGCCGGCCCCCAAGGCGTTTGCTCGATCAACATCCCCTGATCATTTTCATCTTCAGCTCGCAGCGCCTCATCCGTCCCGGCACCGTTTTCAATCAACAATTTCGCCGTTCGCGCCAACGACAACCTGGCCGACCCACCCCGTCCCAATAACGTGATCGCCGCAGCCGCCATCAAATACCCGGTCGCATGATCCAGCGCCTGAACGGGCAGCGGCGTCGGTTTGTCCGCTTTCTTCCACTGCCGGCCCGCGTCGGCAATACCGCTGCTCATCTGCACCAGGCTGTCGAAGCCACGGCGGTTGCGCCACGGGCCGCTCCAACCGTAGGCGTTGAGGCACACATCAATCAGGCCTGGCGCCAGTTTTTCCCGCTCGGCAACACCGTAACCCAACTTTTCCAGTGCGTCGGCGCGGTAGCCGTGGAGCACGATATCGGCGTCCTTGAGCAGGCTTTCGAACACCGCTCGATCGTCGTTGTTGTGCAGGTCCAGCCGTGCGCAGCGTTTGCCCAACGTGACTT
Source organism: Pseudomonas sp. PS02303 (assembly GCF_029959925.1). Taxonomy (NCBI): domain Bacteria; kingdom Pseudomonadati; phylum Pseudomonadota; class Gammaproteobacteria; order Pseudomonadales; family Pseudomonadaceae; genus Pseudomonas; species Pseudomonas sp. PS02303. Next base: position 859 of record NZ_JASCOM010000240.1, on the reverse strand, counting down.
CGGGCACCACGCCGGGTTCGTTCCAGGTCGGTGGGTCGATGCGCAATACATCGGCGCCGAGGCCGGCAAGAAAACGACTGGCGACGGGGCCGGCCAACACGCGGGTCAAGTCCAGCACCTTGATGCCTGCCAACGGTTGCGCCACAGAACCTTTCCAGGGTTTCGCGTGTTGACCGCTGCCGGCGCTGAACTGAATCAACGGCTCGGCGTTCACCGCCAGGCCTTGGGGATGCGCCTGCCATTGTGCCCAGCTGCGCATCTCGGCGGCGCAGCCACCGGCATCGACCACGGCCTGTTCCAGATCGGTTTTCGCCCATTGCGCAACCTTGCTCGCCATCGCCGCACGGTCAGCACAAGTGCCGAGCACGCTTTCGGCGGCGGCGCGGTGATGCGGCGCGTTGGTGTGCAAGCGGATCCAGCCGTCCTGGGTCGCGTAGTCCCCGGCCAGCGGGTCCCACAGCGGCGGAACGCTCCAGCCCACGGGGCGGATCGAGGTGGCAAACCAGAAAGAGGCCAGGCGGCGGTCGACTTCAAGGCTGGGCAAGCGACCGGTGTGTTGTTGCAGTAATTCGCTGACTGCCTGGCCGGCGGCGGCGATGCTGGCACAGGCCAGATCAGTAACGGCAAACGCCGAGGGCAGGGCGCCGCTCGACGTAAAGGGAATTGGCGTGTGAGGCAAGCCAAGCGCGGCTTGAATGGACGTGAGTAAACCAGTCATCGAAGGCCCTCCGGAACGAGAGCCCGAGCATAGATCAAACAGGTGATAAAGCGGATGAAACCTGTAGGAGCGAGGCTTGCCCGCGAAGAACGATAATGCGGTCTATCTGAAAACCGCAGCGCTCCCTTCGCGGGCAAGCCT
>NZ_JASCOM010000023.1:0-57320 GCF_029959925.1 Pseudomonas sp. PS02303 | reverse complement strand
GGCTCGCTCCCACAGGGTTTTCTGTCGGACACAAAAAATGTGTACGACGCCAATCCATTGTGGGAGCGAGCCTGCTCGCGATGAGGCCGGTACAGCCAACCAATAATCTGAAGGATCAACCGCGAGCAAACTCCACCGCTTTCTTGAACTGCTCATCCGTCGGCCGCACGCCGGTGTACAGGACAAACTGCTCCAGCGCCTGGATCGCGATCACTTCCAACCCGGTAATGACGCGCTTGCCCTCGGCGCGACCGCGCACGATCAGCGGTGTTTCCGAGGGAATCGCCACCACATCGAAGACAGTTTCGGCAGCCGCGATGGTTTCAGCGTCGAACGCCAGTTGATCGGCCTCGGGACCGCCGCTCATGCCGATCGGCGTGACGTTGATCAACATCTGCGGACGCTGAGAGCCCAGTTCCACCTGCCACTGATAGCCCAGTGATTCAGCCAACGCCCGCCCGGCCTGTTCGTTACGGGCCACGATCACGCCGTTTTGATAGCCGCCATCACGCAAGGCACTGGCCACGGCTTTGGCCATGCCGCCGCTGCCGCGCAGGGCAAAGGTCGATTCCTTCGGCACCTGATGGGTTTCAAGCAGCTGGGCGATGGCGATGTAATCGGTGTTGTAGGCTTTGAGATGGCCATGGGTGTTGACGATGGTATTGATCGATTGAATGGCCGCTGCGGACGCGTCCAGCTCATCGACCAGCGCAATGCAGGCCTCCTTGAACGGCATCGACACGCCGCAGCCACGAATACCCAGCGCACGAATGCCGCCAACAGCACCCGGCAGATCCTGACTGCTGAACGCCTTATAGTAAAAATTCAGGCCCAACTGTTCATACAGATGATTGTGAAACCGCAGGCCGAAATTGCCGGGACGCCCGGAAAGCGACATGCACAGCTGGGTGTCTCGGTTGGGGTTCATCTGCATGAAATATCTCCTTCATAAGCACTTTCAGATGGACGGGATGAGCCCTTCCATCGAATTCTGATCGATCATAACGGCGTGCCCGCGCAGGGTGGCAGCGGCCGTAAAGAAGCCGGTACAGACCTTACACAAAATTTACCCAACGGCTGTGCTGATTTTCAAAAAAACGCTGTCTTAGAGGTATCCCCGCGACGATCCTTGGGTCTATTGCAGACGCAAGCGCCGGGTCGAAGAACCGAGGAATTATCATGATCCGTAAAATCCCCACAGTTGCCTTGCTGCTCGGTGCTCTTGCTATCACAGGGCAGGCAGAGGCTGGCGGCGGTCACGGTTGGCAGGGTCCAGCGGTATTTGGCGCGATCGTTGGTTCGGCAATCGTCGGCTCGGCCATCATCAACAGCAACCGACCGGTGTATGTACAGCAACCGGTCTACGCCCAGCCTCAGCCGGTTTATATACAACAGCCACCACCGGTTTATTACCAGCCTGCGCCGGTCTACGTGCAGCAACCGGTCTACTACGCACCACCGCCGGTTTACTACGGCCCGCCCCGTGGTTATTACGGTCCACCGCGCGGTTACTACGGCCATCCCCACGGTTATGGCCGCTGGTAACAGACTCATCAGGCCGCGCCTAATCAGCGTGGCTTTTTTGTGACCGTTCGTCGGCGAAGGTCTGGAAAAATCGCGCCAATGTCGCTGTGGAGACAGTGTGGACGGTTCAAGTTGGCAAGATTGACTCGACCGCCCTTCCCCCGACTTGGGAAAAACGGTCATATTTATGTCATGTCAGCTCCGCAAGCTTGGATCTGTACGTAAACAACAGGTTGATAAAAACAAGGACGACCTCATGCCCACGCAAAACCCGCACCGCATTGTCGGCTTGTGCACTTCCAGCAAGGTGTACAACGCTTTGACCGAACTCAAGCACCTGGAAGGCCATCGCAGCGCCAAGTTTCTTTCGCTGCTGGCCGAAAACCTGGTGCGCAAAGGCCTGCTCAACGAGCAGGAAGTGGTCCATATGCTTGACCTGGTGGTCGACTGAGCTGAAAACTCATTGGCGTCAATGACGACTATCGAAAGCGTTGATTGTCCGTTCGCGAGGCAGGTCCGTAAGGTAGCTCCATCGATTGATGGAGGTATTTATGTCCCAGGTTCAGATCATGTCCGTAATTGGCAGCGCCGTTCCCGCACCGCTCAGAGAGCTAGGATTGCTCGCCTGTTGGTATCTGGTGCAGGACGGCGAACCGATCAGCGGACCGCTCACTTCGCTGCCGGCCGCCAAGGCACTGTCGCAACAAATCGGCCAGGGGCAGCTCAGCGCTTAAGGCAGCTGCACCCTTGGTTTGGTTTCGATGAAGATCGCCCAGCTCGACATGAACAGCGCTGCAATCAGCGGCCCGATGACAAAGCCGTTCAGGCCGAAAATGGCCAGACCGCCGAGGGTCGAGATGAGGATCAGATAGTCCGGCATCTTCGTGTCCTTGCCCACCAGGATCGGGCGCAGCACGTTATCCACCAGGCCGATCACAAAAACCCCGAACAACCCCAGCACCACCCCTTGCCAGATCGCCCCGGTGAACAGGAAGAACGCCGCTACCGGTGCCCAGACAATCCCCGCCCCCACGGCTGGCAACAGCGATAGAAACGCCATCAATACCGCCCAGAGCAACGCGCTCGGGATGTCCAGAAACCAGAAAATCAAACCGCCCAATGCGCCCTGCGTAATCGCCACCAGCAGGTTGCCCTTTACGGTCGCCCGCACCACACGGTTGAACTTCAGCTGCAAACGGCGTTTCTGGTGCTCCTGCAACGGGACGGCGGAGCGAACTTTACGCGCCAGTTCCGCACCGTCTCGCAGGAAGAAGAACAGCAGGTAGAGCATGATGAAAAAACCCACCACAAAATCGAACGTGCCCTGACCGAAACTGAAGACTTGCGTGGCGACAAACTCATTGCCCGTCACCGCACTCTTGATGATTTTCTCCCGCAGCCCGTCCAGCTCGCCGAGCCCGGCCCGATCCAGCAAATGCTGGAAGTACGGCGGCAGGCTGTGTTTGAAATGCGTCACATACCCCGCGATGTCCAGCTCGCCGCTTTCGATGCTCTTGTACAGCGCAGCCCCTTCCTGAACCAGCAAGATGCTGAGGATAATCACCGGCAGGATCGCGATCACCAGGCAGATGCTCAGGGTGAGCAACGACGTCAGGTTGCGCGGCCAGCTGAACTTCAGTTGTATCCGGCGTTGCAGCGGCGCGAACAGAATCCCGAGGATCACCGCCCAGAACACCGCGCCGTAGAACGGCAGCAAAATCCAGATAAAGGCGGCGGTGACCACCCCGAGCAAGATCACCAGCGATTTGTTGTGTACCGTCTGTTCGTTCATGTCCGATCCATGTCAGTGCGCTCTCGTATTGAAGAGCCGTGCTGATGCTTAGTCCGCCACGGTTCGCGCGAGTGCTATCCGTTTGTTCATCAAGCATAGATCCAGATCAATGAACCTCGCGGGCAAGGCGATTACCCTCGCGGACTTTTGCGATCGACACTGCCATGACGCTCCTTGCCCCAGAACTGCTCGCTCCCGCCGGCACCTTGAAAAACATGCGATACGCCTTCGCCTACGGTGCCGATGCGGTCTACGCCGGCCAGCCGCGTTACAGCCTGCGGGTGCGCAACAACGAATTTGACCACGCCAATCTCGCGCTCGGCATCAAAGAGGCACAGGCCCAAGGCAAGCGCTTCTATGTAGTGGTGAACATTGCGCCGCACAACGCCAAGCTCAAGACCTTCCTCAACGACCTGGCCCCCGTGATTGCCATGGCCCCGGACGCGCTGATCATGTCCGACCCGGGCCTGATCATGCTGGTACGCCGACACTTCCCGCAGATGCCGATTCACCTGTCGGTACAAGCCAACACGGTGAACTGGGCCAGTGTCGAGTTCTGGCAGCAACAGGGCTTGAGCCGGATCATCCTGTCCCGGGAACTGTCGCTGGAAGAAATCGCCGAGATCCGCCAGCACGTCCCGGCGATGGAGCTGGAGGTCTTTGTCCATGGCGCGCTGTGCATGGCCTATTCCGGCCGCTGCCTGTTATCGGGCTACATGAACAAGCGCGACGCCAATCAGGGCAGTTGCACTAACGCCTGTCGCTGGAAGTATTCGGCGACGCAAGCCACGGAAAATCAGCTCGGTGAAATCGTTCAGCAATTCCAGCCCGAGCCGACCCTGGGCATCGGCGCGCCGACCGATCAGGTGTTCCTGTTGCAGGAAGCCAATCGCCCTGACGAATTGATGCCGGCCTTCGAGGACGAGCACGGCACCTACATCATGAACGCCAAGGACCTGCGCGCCGTTCAGCATGTCGGGCGGCTGACGCAGATTGGCGTGCACTCGCTGAAGATCGAAGACCGGACCAAATCGCACTTCTATTGCGCACGCACCACGCAGGTCTATCGCCGGGCGATTGATGATGCCGTGGCCGGTCGCGAGTTCGATCGCAGCTTGATGACGGATCTGGAGTCCCTGGCCCAGCGTGGCTACACCGAAGGCTTCCTGCGTCGGCATGTGCATGACGAATACCAGAACTATCAGCACGGCAGCTCGGTTTCAGAGCGCCAGCAGTTTGTCGGCGAGTTGACCGGCGAGCGCCGTGATCGCCTGGCGCAGGTAAAGGTCAAGAACCGGTTCAGCCTGGGCGATCACATGGAGCTGATGACACCCCAGGGTAATTTCCACTTCGATCTGCATCAGTTGCAGAACATCAAAGGTGAAGCGATCGAAGTGGCGCCGGGGGATGGGCATACGGTGTATGTGCCGATTCCGGATGCGGTGGATTTGAAGTTCGGGTTGTTGATGCGGGATGTGGGCGTGTAGATCCGTACCAAAGATCGCCGTCTGCGCCCGCGCCTACGCAAACTCCTCACGCAACATCGCCACAAACGCTTCCCGCGCCGGGTGAACCCCGGCGTTTTCATGCCAGTAAAACAGGTTGTCGATCGCCGTCAGCTCAGGGAACTCAAACCCCGCGCACCCCGCCCCTTTGGCGTACTGGTCAAACACCCCTTTGGGCACCAGCGCGACGCCGGCCCCGGCGCTGACACACCCGACTATCGCGCCATAACTGGCCAGACTGACAATCGGCAGCGCCTGCCCCTGCCGCAACAACCAGTGCTCCAGCGCCGCCCGGTAAGGACAGCCTTGCGGCCACATGAATACGGTCTTGTCCTGCAAGTCGGCGATATCGCGCACCGGTCCCAGGGATGTCGAGGCTATAAGCAGCAGCTCTTCGCGGTACATCGGCGTGCGCTTGAGCAGCGAGCGCTCGACATCCACCGCGACGATCGCGCCGTCGAGCCGATGATTGAGGGTGTCATCGAGCAGTTGGCTCCAGGTTCCGGTGGTCAGTTCCAACGCGACGCCAGGATATCGCTTGTGAAACTGGGCCAGCAGACGCGGCAGGCGACCGGTGGCCGAGGATTCGATGGCGCCGATGCGTAGCGGGCCGGACGGTTCGGCCGAAGGGTCCACCGCCCGTTTGGCTTCAACAGTCAGCGCCAGAATTTTCGAGGCGTATGACAGAAACGTCTGGCCCGCCGGGCTGATACGCAAGCCTCGGCCCTCGCGTAGAAACAGCGCCACCCCCAACTCGGCTTCCAGCGACTTGATGCGTGCCGTGATGTTCGACGGCACGCAATGCAACAGCTCCGCCGCCCGGGCGATGCTGCCGACCTCGGCAACGGTCTTGAACATGCGAATTTGCGCCAATTCCATACATCACCCAAAGTGAACAGTTGTTGCAGTATAAGTCAGTTGTTGCGAATGATCAGACTTCTGATACTCGGTGCATCAACCCACCGGTAATCGACCATGAAGCCCTCCACGCACACCCTGAAAATTCTCTTGGCCATGGCGTTTGTCGTCGCCTGCTGGGGCTTCTCACCGACCGGCATCCACATCGGCTTGCAGGCCTACGACCCCGGCCACTTGGCGCTGCTGCGCTTTCTGATCGCTTCGGTGTTCATGGCGGTCGTCGCCGCATTCAAAGGCATCAGTCTGCCGAAGCTTGGCGATCTGCCGTTACTGTTCGTCCTTGGTTTTTTTGCCGTGAGCCTTCACCACGTCGCCTTGAATATCGGCCAGCAAAATGTCAGCGCCGGCGCCTCCAGTGTGCTGGCGCAATCGACCCCGTTGTTCAGTACCTTGCTGGCGCGTTTCGTGTTCAAGGACCGGGTCAGCGCCTGGCGCTGGGGGTGTGTCTTGTTGGGATTGATCGGCGTGGTGATTGTGGTGGCCGGTGATCGAGGGCTGGGCAGCATGGATGCGCACGGGTTGCTGATCTTGCTGGCGGCGGTGTCGTGGAGTTTCTACTTCGCCTTGCAAAAGCATCATTGCGCTCGCTACGACGGGTTGACGCTGGTCTGCTACACGGTCTGGTCGGGCACGGCGCTGTTGCTGATTTACCTGCCGGGGCTGGCCGGCAAAGTCGCCAGCGCGCCGATGCAGGTGCAAATGACCGTGGTTGCCTTGGGCGTGTTTCCCAGCGCCCTCGCCTACCTGGCCTGGGCATTTGTACTGGCCCACATCGATTTGAGTCGCGCGACCATGACGCTGTATCTGATTCCGCCCACCGCCATGGCGATTGCAGCGTTTGCCTTGGGCGAGCAGCCAACGTTGATGGTCGGGATAGGTGCGATGGTGGTGCTGATCAGCGTGCTGGCGTTGAATCTGGAGCGGCGCTCCGCCGTCATCGCGGCGCCGCCAGCCCGGCCATGACTGCACGCCATGCGAATTAAAGAATCGCCTGGCGATGCCGACGTCCTCTGTTCACATGAACGTGACGCCATCGCCTGGAAATGCTTATGAACCGTTTCGCTGCTGCCTGTGTGCTAGGGATATTGTCCGGTTGCGCCAGCCCGCCACCCGCGACTCCCGCCACACCTCCCTACCGGCAGCCGGTACTGACGGTGCAAGAAGTGTTCAAGAAAACGCCACTGGAAAACTCGGTGATGCGTAACGGCGATACCCTCAGCTTTCAGGTCCACACACCGGCTTACACTCGCGATGGTTTACCGAGCGTTGTACAGCTGCAAGCGGACTGCAAGGTGCCCGATGTCAAACTACTGTTCCTCGACAACTTCCCCATCGCGACGACGGATGGCAGCCACCAACACACACCGCTGACCGTACTGATTCCCAAGGAACTGGCAACCGAACTGGCCAGCAAGCCGCACTTCAGCGAAGCCTGTACGCGCACCGCAGCGTCGGACTGGCGCATTGTCCATCGCACTGAAGCCGCTCGCTGGGTGATGATCGACGTCAACAGCCTGAAAATCGAGGGCAACGTCAGGCGGTTCTGGGGCGGATTCGACGAACCCGTGCTCCTCACCGACAAGCCCAACCTGCAACTGTTCGGACAGACTCGCGAGCGCTACGAAGTCGATTGCGCACGCAAGACCTATCGAGTGTTGAGCTCATTCCAGCTTGGCCCGAATGATCGGGTGTCCATGGGCGGGGTACTGAACAACCCGTCGCAGGCCTTCGCCCAAGGCAGCGCGGACACCCAGACCTTGCTGAGCGCTGCGTGCACCGCACCCCCGCCGCGATCGACACTGCCTGCGTATGTCGCCCGCGCCAAATTTCCGCTGAGCTACCAGATAGAACCTGTGTCCGCTTCGGTATTGAAGGCCATCACCGATTTAAAGCTTGCGCCGCCCACCCGGACACTCAAGCGCACGGTGTCGAAGATCAATAACACGCACTTTTATTTTTCAAACTCAAGCACGGAAAATGCGCTGGTGTTCGACACCGACGCTCAGAGCGGACAATTGCGCGAGCGCCGGGAACAGGCTCCCGTCGGCCGGTACATCGTCAGTTTCAGAGGCTTGTTGCCACTGGCAGAACAATACTCGCTGACAGAGAGCAAGCGAAACAGACCACCGTTATCCACCGTCACCGACACTCAGCAATTGAGTTTCACCGGCGATTGGCAACGCATGCCGGTGGGTGCGTCACTGGAAATGCGTGCCAGCAAACGGGAACGAAGCACCCTCGACGGCGAAACAATGAAACGGGAAAGTGTGCAGTGCACCGTGCAGCGTGTGCTCGACGCAGCCCAGGTCAACAGCGAACTGGAAGGCCCCGCCAAAGAACTGCGCTGTCAGTTTGCCCTTGGCCAGAAGCTCAAACGTGACAGCAAGATTTTCTACCTTGAAGACTACGCTTACTTCTTTGTGTCCTCGTCCACGTTAGGGGGCACCGAGAGTCGAGTCAGGCTGGTCAAGGTCGAACAGTAAAGAAAAACCCGGCACAGTGGCCGGGTTCTGTTTATCGCCTGTCATCGGATAAAGGGGTTGGCTCATCCGCCGGCGGTACGTCCTCGTCAGCGGCCGGATCCTTCCAGTCTTCAGGTCGATCGGCGTCTGCGGCCGCCGGGTCCAGTGAAGGGTCCCTACCAGGCGGAGCATCGTCATCCAGCGTCGGCTCGTCAGTGCCGGGCATGGGTCTGGTGGGGTCGGTATTGGGTGTTCCACCCTGGAGCATTGAGTCGTTTGCCATGACGCACCTCACTGATGAGGTCCAGAAAATCCGGGCCGTACTGGTTGGAAGCGGGTGCGGGAATAGCGTGCTATCAACTGGACAAACGGTTGTCAGGCACCGGCCGAAAAACGGTCGCGGCTGTTGGTCAGGTGCAGCCACATGGCGGCCCGCGCAGCGTCCGGGTCCTGGCGTTTGATCGCGTTGAGAATTGCCTCGTGCTCGAGGTTGGCCAGTTGCCCGAGTTTGCTCAAATCCGCCGCGCCACGTTCGGCGGCATTGACTCGGGTCCGGGGAATCATGGCGCTGCCCAGGTGCTGCATGATTTCGGTGAAGCACACATTGCCGGTGGCTTCGGCGATCAGCAGGTGGAAGCGCTTGTCGGCCTCGACGCAGCTGTCGTTGTTGGCGAGCAGGCTCTGATAGTCGTCGAGCGCTTCGCGCATCTGCATCAACTGCTGATCGGTGCGACGACTCGCCGCCAGCGCGGCAGCCTGGGTTTCCAGGCCCATGCGCAACTCCAAAATGCTGCGCACTCCCAGCGCGGTATCGACATTCAATCGCAGCCCCTGCTCCGGTGCGCGCTCCAGCACGAAGGTGCCGATGCCGTGACGGGTTTCCACCAGGCCTGAGGCCTGCAACTTCGAGATCGCCTCACGCACCACGGTGCGGCTGACCCCGTGCTCCTGAACAATCGTGTTCTCCGACGGCAGCTTGTCTCCCGGCAACATCTGCCCGAGCAAGATGCTCTGGCTCAGTTTGGCCACCAGGTCATGGGCCAGGTTGTGGGTGCGCTTGCGGGCAGGCGCGTCGAGGTCTTCTTGCATGGCGATCATCCGGAAGCAGGGCTAACGGAATCGTAGCACTGCGCTCAGCTGGAATCCCAAGAAAACCATGACCAACTTGTATGACAACACTCAACAATCGGCTAAAAACGACCGTTATTTAAGGTGCCATCCACCAGCAAAAAAGTTAATTCAGCGAAAATAAACGCCATTTTATTAGGTCAGACTGCTTGCAGGACAAAAAAATGTAGTTGTATGATGTCTATCAACACAGCAACATCCAGCCACACCCCGCATAAAAATAATCAGTGGGAGAAAACCAAGTGAATACCTCCATATACGGGATGCACGAGGGCGCCGATTCGGTCCTGAAGTCCGCCATCTCGAAAGTGAAACGCCATGTCCTACCGCTCTTCGTCATCATGTTCATCGTCAATTACATAGACCGCGTGAACATCGGCTTCGTCCGCGCCCACATGGAGCAGGACCTGGGCATCGGAGCTGCCGCCTACGGCCTCGGCGCCGGCCTGTTCTTCATCGGCTATGCGCTGTTCGAAGTCCCCTCCAACATGCTTCTGCAAAAAGTCGGTGCCCGCATCTGGCTGACCCGCATCATGCTGACCTGGGGCCTGGTCGCCGCCGGCATGGCCTTCATCCAGAACGAAACCCACTTCTACATCCTGCGGTTCCTGCTGGGCGTGGCTGAAGCCGGGTTCTTTCCCGGGGTGATCTATTACTTCACGCGCTGGTTGCCTGGCGTCGAGCGTGGCAAAGCGATTGCCATTTTCCTCAGCGGCTCGGCCATTGCCTCGCTGATCTCCGGCCCGCTGTCCGGTTTGCTGTTGCAGATCAGCGGATTCGGGATGCATGGCTGGCAGTGGATGTATTTCATCGAGGGGATGTTTTCAGTCGGGCTGTGCGTATTTGTGTGGTTCTGGCTGGACTCCAAACCCCACGACGCCAAATGGCTGACCCGCGCCGAGCAAGATGCGCTGGTCAAGGCCATCGATGACGAACAACTGGCCCGGGAAGCGGCGACACCGATCAAGCCGTCGTTGGGCACGTTGCTCAAAGATCGCCAGATCATCCTGTTCTGCCTGATCTACTTCTTCATCCAATTGACCATTTATGCCGCGACCTTCTGGCTGCCGAGCATCATCAAAAAGATGGGCGACCTCAGCGACATTCAGGTCGGGCTCTTCAACTCGATCCCTTGGTTGCTGTCGATCGTCGGCATGTACGCCTTCGCTTCGCTGTCGGCGAAATGGAAACACCAGCAGGCCTGGGTCGCCGCCGCCCTGCTGATCGCGGCAGCCGGGATGTTCATGTCGACCACGGGCGGGCCGATCTTTGCCTTCGTGGCGATCTGCTTCGCGGCGCTGGGCTTCAAGTCGGCCTCGTCGCTGTTCTGGCCGATTCCTCAGGCTTATCTGGATGCGCGAATCGCGGCGGGCGTCATCGCGCTGATCAACTCGGTGGGCAACCTTGGCGGCTTCGTGGCACCGACCACGTTCGGTCTGCTGGAAGAACATACCGGGTCGATTCAGGGCGGGCTGTATGGCCTGGCCGCGACATCGATCATCGCCGCGATCATCGTCTTCGCCGCGCGCAACACACCGAAAACCGCACCCGCCGTTGCCTTGGGCAAACCAGCGCCCAATCACGCCTGAATCTCTGTGTTGAAGGACAAGACTATGAACCCACAAGACACCGCCAAAGCCCCGATCATCACCAGCATGCAAGTGGTGCCGGTGGCCGGTCATGACGGCATGTTGCTCAATCTGAGCGGCGCCCACGGCCCGTTTTTCACCCGCAATATCGTGATTCTCAAGGACAACGCCGGGCACACCGGGGTCGGCGAAGTGCCGGGGGGCGAGCGCATTCGCCAGACGCTGGAAGATGCACGTTCGCTGGTGGTCGGCAGTCCGATCGGCACGTATCAGAAGATCCTCAATCAGGTGCGCCAGACCTTTGCTGACCGTGATGCTGGCGGTCGCGGTTTGCAGACGTTTGACCTGCGCATCACCATTCATGCGGTCACGGGCCTGGAAGCCGCCCTCCTCGACTTGCTCGGCCAGCATCTGGACGTGCCGGTTGCGGCCCTGCTCGGTGAAGGCCAGCAACGTGACGAAGTGAAGATGCTCGGTTATCTGTTTTATGTCGGTGACCGCAATGAAACCGACCTGCCCTATCGCAGCGAACCGGAGGCCGACAATGACTGGTTTCGCGTGCGCCACGACAAAGCCATGACCGCCGATGCCGTGGTGCGCCTGGCCGAGGCCGCGCACGCCCGTTACGGCTTCAAGGACTTCAAACTCAAGGGTGGCGTGCTCAGCGGCGACGCGGAAATCGAAGCCGTCACCGCGCTGGCCGAACGCTTTCCCGATGCGCGCATTACCCTCGACCCGAATGGTGCGTGGTCACTCAAGGAAGCCATTCGACTGTGCCGCGACCAGCATCACGTACTCGCTTATGCCGAAGACCCGTGCGGGGCGGAAAACGGGTATTCGGGTCGAGAAGTCATGGCTGAGTTCCGCCGTGCCACAGGCCTGAAAACCGCGACCAACATGATCGCCACCGACTGGCGGGAAATGGGCCACGCCATCCAGTTGCAATCGGTGGATATTCCGCTGGCCGACCCGCATTTCTGGACGATGCAGGGTTCGGTTCGCGTGGCGCAGATGTGCCACGAATGGGGCCTGACCTGGGGTTCGCACTCCAATAATCACTTCGACATTTCCCTGGCCATGTTCACCCATGTCGCCGCGGCTGCGCCGGGTGAAATCACGGCCATCGACACCCACTGGATCTGGCAGGACGGTCAGCGCCTGACCAAGGCTGCGCTGCAAATCGTCGGGGGGTGCGTGCAGGTGCCGAAGAAGCCCGGGTTAGGGGTTGAGCTGGATCTGGATCAACTGGCCAAGGCTCATGAGTTGTACAAAGGCATGGGACTGGGCGCCCGGAATGACAGCGTGGCGATGCAATTTCTGATTCCGGGGTGGAAGTTCGATAACAAGCGGCCGTGCCTGGTGCGCTAAACCCTCGCAGCACCAAAAATCCCCTGTAGGAGTGAGCCTGCTCGCGATAAGGCCACAACATTCCACCTCATCGTTGACTGTTACACCGCCATCGCGAGCAGGCTTACGCCTACAGGGGAAATGGTATTCGTCAGTGGGTCCTGGCCGCTTGCAGCAGCCACTCCTTGAACATCGTCATCGCCGACGTTTCAGGGCGCGACTGCAAGCGGGTGAGCCAATAGCTGCCGGTGGTGATACCGATGTCGAATGGTTGCTCGATCGCCCCCGCCGCCAGTTGCCGGGCGAACATCAGCGGCGGCGCCAAGGCAATCCCGGCGCCTTGTAGCGCCGCCTCCATCATGGCCAGCGAGGAGTCGAAGACGATGCTCCTAGGCGCCGGCGTATTGGCCGGTAACCCGGCGGCCAGAAACCACTCGGGCCACTCGTCCGTGCGATAGGAACGCAACAGCGTCTGCTTGAGCAAGTCCGCAGGTTCTTGCAACTGCCCGGCTATTTCCGGGACGCAGAGCACCGACAACGGCGCCTCGATCAGCTTTGACGCCTCGATCCCGTGCCATGCGCCGGCGCCAAACCGGATGGCGTAATCCAGGCCCTCGGCAGCCACATCCACCCGATTGTTGTTAGTCGACAGGCGCAAATCTATGAATGGATGTTTCGACTGGAAGTCCGCCAGTCGCGGCAACAGCCAACCCACCGCAAAGGTCCCCACGGCACCCACGGTCAACACTTCACGAAAATGCCCGCCCTCGAAACGTTCAAGGGTTTCGGCAATCCGGTCAAAGGACTCGCGCAACACCGGCAGCAAGGTTTCGCCTTCACTGGTCAGCATCAGGCCGCGGGGCAAGCGTTTGAACAGCGTTACGTTAAGCTGGGCTTCAAGGCTTTTGACTTGATGGCTGACCGCCGCCGGCGTGACGAACAACTCCACCGCTGCCCGAGTAAAGCTCAAATGGCGTGCGGAAGCCTCGAAGGCCCGCAATGCGTTCAGCGGCAGATGAGGACGAATCATGCCCACTCCCAAATTTTTCTAATGGCTAACCCGAAATATCGTCGTTTGTCGATTTTCGCCCGACTGCCTAGATTTGGCGCGCCCATCAGCCGTCCGGTGTTGGATCCGGACGGAGTGTAGCGGTTAAAGTAATGGCAACTCATGGAGAGTGATTCCAATCATGTTCAAATTTCAACTGCCAAGACTGGCGTCCCTCAGCGCTTTCGCCCTGTTCCTCGGCGCAAGTCACTGTATGGCCGCAACAAAATCCGACGATCAGCTCGACGCCCTGGTGAAAGCCGCCATCGGGCCGGTCATGCAACAACAGAATATCCCTGGCGTCGCGGTCGCGATCACCTTAAAGGGTCAGCAGCATTACTTTAATTACGGCATGGCGTCGAAAGAGGACGGTAAACCCGTCAGCAAAGACACGCTGTTCGAAATCGGCTCCGTGAGTAAAACCTTTGCCACCACGTTGACGGCTTACGCCCATGCGAGCGGCAAACTGTCTTTGTCTGACCGGGCCAGCCAGGTGTGGCCTGATCTGCGCGGCAGTGCATTCGACACCATCAGCGTGTTGCAACTCGCCACTTACACCGCTGGCGGGTTGCCGCTGCAGTTTCCTGACGAGGCCGATCATCCAGACAAAATGCTCGCCTACTTCAAACAGTGGAAGCCCGTTTATGCCGCAGGCACCCACCGCCAGTATTCGAACCCCAGCCTTGGGCTGTCCGGTTATCTGGCGGCCAAAAGCATGGGCCAGCCGTTCGATGAGCTGATGGAAAAAAACCTGCTGCCCAAACTCGGCCTCAAGCACACCTATCTCAAGGTGCCGCAGGATCAGATGGGGCTTTACGCCCAGGGTTACGGCAAGGATGGCAAACCGGTGCGGGTGAGCCCGGGAGCGCTGGATTCGGAGGCGTATGGGGTGAAAACCAGCGCGGCGGATTTGCTTCGTTATGTTGAAGCGAACCTGAAACCGGCAGCGCTGGAGAAGCCATTGCAACAAGCGATCGCCCTCACTCACAGCGGTTACTACACCGTGGGCGAGATGACGCAAGGCTTGGGCTGGGAGCACTACCACTATCCGGCCAGCCTCGAAACGTTACTGAGTGGCAACTCGACGGAGATGGCGATGGAGGCGCACAAAGTCCAGTGGCTGAACCCGCCACAACCTGCACAAGACGCGGCATGGTTCAACAAGACCGGGTCGACGGGTGGTTTCGGCGCGTATGTCGCGTTCGTGCCTTCGGAAGACATCGGTATCGTGATTCTGGCGAACAAGAATTACCCGAACGCCGAGCGAATCAAGATCGCTCACAACATAGTGAGTGCCCTTACCGAGTAATCCTCGCCACAGGGGTCAATGCTGGCAATAAAAATGGGCGACCTCTTTGGGGTCGCCCATTGTCGTTATTACGTCGGCTCAATGCCGAGTCGGCGCTGGAGCGTCAGGCGCATCGTTCCTCGGATCAAGATTGTCCCGAGCCTGAGCCACCAACAACTCTGCAATCCCCGCCAACTGCTGAATCGCCCCCAGCATCACCCTGTTCGAGCCATCCAGCTTGACGGCAAAATTCACAAGCACCGCATTCAGCGACGCAAGGGTTTCGCTGGCCTGATGCAAGAGAGTGAGGGTGTCGACGCCCGGGGCAACAGACAAGATCTGGTTGATCGGGACGGAACGTCTGGGCTTGCGCACTCGAATGCGGGTGTCGTGCTCGGTCGTGTCGCCCGCCCGGACAAGCTTCAGGTGAGTGGCATCGGTTGGGCGTTGCGGATCATTTTTGCCGAACTTCTTCATAGACGAGGCTCCTTTCTGGCCATTGGTTAATTCGTCCCTGGATCCCTCAGTGTTGCGGACTCCCACGTCCGACCGCGATGGTTGCGGTGGCTGACGAAGGCTAACGGCGCGCTCTGACAGAAACCAGTTCATGAAGTCCGATAGGACTTGCAGGAAATTTCCGAGACCAATGAAATCAGGCCCCCAGCGGTACACGCGGTTTTTATAGCCGCTGTGGAGGATCGATTTGAACCCGATTGTCGACCAATGCAAAACCTGTGGTGCTGCACAATGGCGCCCTCGTTAAAGATTACATACCCCACCCAAACCAAGTAGCATCGCCCTCTTTTTTCTCACCCCACCACCACGCATCAGCCCTCCATACCGCTTATCTGCGACAGGACTATGCTGAATCAGAGCATTAAGGGCTGACCCATGAAAGTACTGTTGGTCGATGATCACGCTGTGGTGCGCATGGCAATCGGGATGATTCTGGCCCGTGAGGGCCATGAGATTGTCGGTGAGTGCGACAACGGTGTAGACGCCCTCAGCAAGGCATTCGAGCTGAAGCCGGATGCCATTGTGCTGGACCTCGACATCCCGCGACTCGACGGCATGGCGGTCATTGACCGGCTGCGCATCGGCGGCAGCCAGGCCCATGTGCTGGTGCACACCGGGCTGAGAAGCCAGGCCTACGCGGCGCAGTGCCTGCGGGCCGGCGCATCGGGCTTTTTGTCGAAAATCGATGATCCGGCAGAAATCGTCGCCGCGCTCAAAGCCGTGGCCAGCGGCAAGACGTGGTTTCCGGTCAGCACGTTCGATTCGGTGCGCAAAAGCGATTTCGCCCACAACGATGCGCAGCTCCTGAGCGCCGTTACCCGCCGTGAACTCAAAGTGCTGCACGGTCTGGCACTGGGCAAGAGCAACAAGGAAATCGCCGACGACATGCTGCTCAGCAACAAGACGGTCAGCACCTATAAAACCCGCCTGATGGAAAAGCTCAACGTCTCGACGCTGCTGGAGCTGATCGAATTTGCCAAACGCAATGATCTGGTCTGACTCATGACCGCGATCCGCCGAGTGCTGCTGGGCGTGCTGATGCTCCTGTCCTATAGCGCGTGCGCAGAACCGCTTTCATTGCTCAGCCGCGCCGCGGACAGCAGCGTCGCGCTCACACTCACGGCCGCGCAACGCCAGTGGCTCCATCAAAATGCCGTGCTGCGGGTTGGCGTGTATCTGCCCGACCGGCCGCCGCTGGATATCACCGCCAATCAAAAGGATTACGAAGGCCTCTCCGCCGATTACCTCGACGTGCTGGCCCGTGGGCTCGGTGTACGTTTGCAGGTTAATCGCTATGCCAGCCAGGAACAGGCGCTGGCCGCGCTGCAACAGGGCGAAGTCGATCTGGTGCCGCGAATCAATCACCTCGAAGCCGTCCGTGCCGATCTGCTGCTGAGTGCACCTTACGCCTACGACCAGGCGGTGTTGATCAGCAAGTTCGGTACGCACTGGCCCGCAGACCACCCCCCGGCCGGCACTACCGTATTGTTCGATCCCGACTGGATTCAGCGGGAACGGGTTGCCTCATTGTTCCCGCAGTTGCAGGTCGAGTCGGTGCACTCGACCGATGAAGGTTTGGGCCGGGTTGCCTATGGCGAAGGAATGGTGCTGCTCACCGACGCCATTTCCGCGCAGTACCTGGTGGAGCGCAGCTATCAGCAAAGCCTGAAGCAGACGATCCAGCGCGACTCCGAAGGCCTGGGCTTCAGCTTTGCGGTACAGCGCGGGAACACGCCGTTGCGCACATTGCTCAACAGTGCCCTGGCGAACATTTCCCCCCAGGAACGCGGCGTGATTGCCCGGCGCTGGGGCATCGGCGCCAATCCAAGGCTGGGTTACAGCCGTCTGCAATTGACGCCGGTGGAACAGCAATGGATCAAGGATCACCCGCAGATCGATGTGCTGGCCAACGACTTGTATTCGCCCTTCAGCTTTTTCGACGCGGAAGGTCAACTCCGCGGTATGGCGGCGGACTTGCTCGAACTGATCAATGACCGAACGGGGCTGGTGTTCCGTCCGAGCAAAATCACTTCCGTCGATGCCATGACTAGCCGGGCACAACGGGACCCGGTCAGCATCATTGCCGCGCTGACCTACAGTGAACGCCGCGAACCCGGCCTGATGTTCTCCCGCCCCTACGTGATCAACCCCTTTGTGCTGGTGACACGCACGCAACCCGAGCATTCGGGCCTGACGGGCATGAAAGGCCGGCCAGTCGCGCTCGTCAAAGGCTCGGCCGCCGCCAACTGGCTGGAACGCGAGTGGCCGGACATTCAACAGGTCTCAGTGGACGCGCCCATCGAGACGTATGAATTGCTCGCTGAAGGCCGGGTCGAGGGCGTCATCCAGCCGCAACTGGGCGCGACGTACCTGATCGACCGTTTTTTCCGTGGCCGACTGCAAATCGACTCGGTGATCGGCTCCCAACCCGCGCTGATCGGCTTTGCCACCGGGCATCAGAATACCGAACTGGTCTCGATCCTCAACAAGGCCCTGCTCGATATCCGTCCCGAGAAGTTCAGCGACCTGGCCAACCGCTGGCAGAACCCGCAGGAGAGTCAGGGCGGCTGGAGCGCTTACAAAAGCTGGTTCTATAAAGCGGTGCTGGGGCTACTGGTGGTAGTGCTGGCGATCCTGGCATGGAACCGCGGCTTGCGCCGGCAAATCGCCGAACGTCAGAAAGCGCAAAAAGCCCTGAATGACCAACTGGAGTTCATGAAAGTGCTGGTGGACGGCACGCCGCATCCGATTTACGTGCGCGACCGCCAAGGCTTGCTGCTGACCTGCAACCGCGCCTACCTGCAAGTGATGGAAATCGAACTGGAGCAGGTGCAGGGCAAAGGCCTGATCGAAGCAAACATTCTTGCCCCCGACGACGCCTGGAGCTACAAGCGCATTCATCGCGCGACGCTCGACAGCGGCGAGCCGTCCTTCGACAACTTCACCATGACCGTCAACGGCAAGACGTATCACATTTACCACTGGGCACTGCCCTACCGCGATTCCGACGGCACCATGACCGGGGTGATCGGCGGCTGGATCGACCTTACCGAACAGCAGCATTTGCAGCACGCACTGCATCAGGCCAAGGACCTGGCAGAAGCAGCCAACCGGGGCAAGAGTCACTTCCTCGCGGTGATGAGCCATGAGATCCGCACGCCGATGAGCGCCTTGATCGGCGTGCTCGAACTGATGCGCGACCATCGCTCCGACGCGCAGCTGATCGACATCGCACAAAAGTCCGCGAGCGGCATGATGGAGCTGATCGGCGAAATTCTTGATCTGTCGAAAATCGAATCCGGCAAGTTCGAGCTGCGCAGCGGCACCTGCCATCCCGAGCGATTGGTCAGCACGGTGATTCAGAGTTTCGCCAGCCTTGCGCAGCAGAAAAACGTCGCGCTGGAATTCATCAACCAAGGGCTCGATACCGCGGTGGAGCTGGACTCGCTGCGGTTCCGCCAGATTGCGTCCAACCTGATCAGCAACGCGATCAAATTCACTCCGCAAGGTTCGGTGATGGTGCAGCTGTTGATTGAACCGCAAGGCGACCTCGCCCACGTGCGCCTGAGTGTTCAAGACACCGGTGTCGGCATGGATGATAAACAGCGCGAGCGGCTGTTCCAGCCCTATACCCAGTTCGCATCCAGCGACAGCGAGTTGCAGATCGGTACGGGGCTGGGCCTGGCGATCTGTCAGCAGTTGACGCAGTTGATGGGCGGGCGACTGAGCTGCGTCAGCGCGCCGGGACAAGGCTCGCGTTTTACCCTGGAACTCGACGCGGACCTGGCGCCTGACGACGCCCCGGTGCCTTTGGACAGCACTGAACACCTGGCACCGCTGCCGGCGCGCGATATCCTGATCGTCGAAGATCACGAGTTCAACCGCGTGGTGCTGCAACGTCAACTGGAGTCGCTGGGCATGCGCGTGACGTGCGCCAAGAACGGGCTCGAGGGATTGCGGGTGTGGGACCGGGAAATCTTCGACTACGTGATCACCGACTGCAACATGCCACAAATGAGCGGCGACCAGATGACCCGCCAACTCAGGTCGGTCGAGGCCCGGGAAGGACGAACTGCAACCCATGTGGTCGGACTGACGGCCAATGCTCAGCCTCAGGAAATCCAGCGCTGCCTGGATGCCGGCATGAACGACTGCCTGTTCAAACCCGTCACCCGCTCGGCGCTTGAGCGCTATCTTCGCCAGGTCGAACAAGTGCAACAGGCGGCGGCCCCCTGCTTCGATATCTCGAAGGTCAGCGATATTACGGCGGGTGATGCGGCCATGACTCGCCAGTTGCTGGCCACGGTGCTGCGCACTAATCAGGAAGACTTCGACGCCATGCAGGCGCTGTATGCCGCTGGCGATTACAGCGCCATGGGGCGGCGCAGTCACAAGATTCTCGGCAGCGCGCGGATCATCCACGCGGCGCCGCTGATCAGCGCTTGCGAGGAACTGGAGCAGGCGTGTGGCCAGTCGATTCCGCTAGACGCCTTGAGTCGCCTGCATCAGGCCTTTGCCAAGCAGATGCAACGCCTGCAAAACAGCCTTCAGGAGCACCTCAACGGTCGACTTTTGTAGGACGCGTCCTACAAAAAGATAGGAAGCGGCTGCGTTATCCGCCTCGCCCACACCCGGAGAATCCGCGGCTCATTTCCATGCAGTCGGCGGATCGTTATGTTTACTTTTGGTGTACCGTTTTCTCGTGTCTCCCTGTCCGGGGCATTGTTGATGCTGGGCTGCGCGCCTGCCGGCGCCTTTGCTGCCAGCTGCGACTCGCTCAACTGCCTGACAACGCCTCAGGCCAATGTAGCGGTGAACGATGGCTCGACGATTTACGTCGGTACGGGCGGCACTCTGACCGATAGCACCGTGAGCAATGGGTTCATCCAACTTCTGGACGGCGGGCGCGCGAACGGCACCACAGTCGATGGCAGTGGAAGGCTGAGTGTCTATGACTCTGCGGCGGCATTCAGCACCGTCGTTGAAAACGGCACCATGGTCGTCGTCGGTTCAGCCACAGCCCTGCGCACCATCGTCAACGACGGCAACCTGGAGGTGGCGCAGAACGCGGTGGTCAGTGATACCCAGCTCAAAGGCGGCACTATGTGGGTGTATACCGATGCCACCGCCAAGAACACTTTCGTCAACAACAGTCAGATGACCGTTTACGAAAACGGCAATGCCGACCGCACGACGGTCAATGACGGTGGCGAACTTTCCCTCAGCGAGAACGCCTCGGTCATCAACACCGTGGTCAATCAGGGCGGGATGATGGATAGTGGGGCTGGCCCGCATATCCACTTCACCACCGTCAATCAGGGTGGCCTCATGGTGCTCGGCGACCTGGCCGAAGCCAGTGACACAACGATCAATTCGGGTGGTGTTCTGCGACTCAAGGGTGATGCAGTGCTGGGCGGCGCGAACCATATCGCCGGTCAAGTCACGTTCGCCGATCCGGCCATCAACGGTTTTCACACGCTGACGATTAAAGGCCCGTTGACCGGCAATGGCAGCTTCCTGATGAACACGGACCTGGCCTCACTGCAAGGCGACCTGATCAAGGTGCAAGGGCCGATCAGCGACAGCCACACCCTGGTGGTTGCCGACTCCGGGAACGCGCCGAGCGGCGAGCAGCAGCAACTGATGCTGGTGGATGGCAACGGTGGCAGCGGTGATTTTAAACTCCATGGCGGGACCGTCGATGCCGGCGCCTACCGCTACACCCTGCAACAGCACGACGACGATTGGTTCCTGGCCAAACCAGGCGAAAACACACCTGATCTGGATCCGGTAGATCCGGTAGATCCGGTAGATCCGGCAGATCCCGTAGATCCCGTAGATCCCGTAGATCCCGTAGATCCGATCGATACGGTCGATCCAGTCAACCCGGTGACCCCACCCGTCACTGAACAGCCAGACAAGCCAATCATCGCCCCGCCACCGCAAACGCCGCAACCGATCCAGACTCACCCTGTTCCTCAGGCAAAAGTTCTCAGCAAAGGCGCCAACGCGGCGGTCGCCAGCCACGCCGCCTCCGCTGCGCTGATCGGCGCGCAGATGAATGCGACGACCCAGCATTTGGGCGATCTTCGTTCGGGTAAGGATCAGGGAGGTCTGTGGATCCGTGGCTATGGCACTGAACAACGCCTGGACACAGGTGCCAGTCGCGCGTTCCAGCAACAGGTCAACGGCCTGGAAATCGGCGCCGACACGGCCCTGTCCTTTGCCGACGGTACGCTGTATGTGGGCGGCTTGCTCGGCAAGGGTCAGGCGCGGCAACACTTTGGCGAGGCCAGCAATGGCACGATCGACAGCGCGACGCTGGGGGGTTATGCCGCCTATCTGGACCGCAGCGGGATGTATGTCGATGGCGCGCTGAAATACAGCCACCTGAACAATGACGTCGACATCACCAGCAACCTCGGCGACAAGGTCAAGGCGCGCTACAAGAACCACGCCGTGAGTGCTGACGTTCAACTCGGCAAGACTATCGACCTAAGCCAGGGCTGGTTCGTTGAACCCCAAGCGGGGCTGCAGGTAGCGCGCATCAGTGGCGGCAGCTACACGGCGAGCAATGGCCTGAGCGTTAAACAGGATTCGATGGTTTCGCTGCAAAGCCGTGTTGGCGGGGCGTTCGGGCGAAATCTGCAGCCAGGCAATGGCGTTGCGGTGAAACCTTACGTCAAGGCCGCCTGGATCACCGAACATGCAGGTGACAGCACAGTGAACGTCAACGGGGCAAAACTCGACAGCCGCTTGCCGGGTTCACGAGCCGAGGTAGCGGGTGGCGTCACTGTGACGGCGGTTGAAAAACACAACTTCTTCGCCGAAGCGGGCTACACCAAAGGCAACGATATCGAACAGCCTTGGGCGCTGACGGTCGGCTATCGCTACAACTGGTAACGCCCCCAACCCTTGTGCCAAAAGGGCATCCCTGTGGGAGCGGGCTTACCCGCGAAGGAGCTGGCACATCCAACATCAAGGTTGCCTGTCAGACCGCTTTCGCGAGCACGCTCGCGCCCACAGTGGGTGGCGACGTTTACAAGAATCGGAGTCTGCTCACCCGGGGTCAATAGGGATTCAATCGTCAGGCATTTCAGGAGGCTTGGCCGGTTTCGCCGGTTTTCCCGGTTTTGCACCCTTGGCGCCTTTGGCGGCCGGTTCGGCGACGACGGGCGTTGCGACTGTCGGCGGTGCGGCTTCTTTTTCGGCGGCTGGCAAGGCGTCGATGGTGTCGAAAATCTTCTTCAAGTCGACCGACTTCGATTCATCCCCCGAACTCTCGAACTTCTTCTCGCCATCCTTGCCCACCAGGATGACTTTGGGAAACGCCCCCGCGCCGAGTTTCAGCGAGCGGATCAGCGCCATGGTGTCCTGCTGGCCGAGATCCTTGCCGTCGAGCTGACCGAACATGTTCAGCACGGTGTACACCCTGATATTGCGTTGCTTGACGCCATCCTTGTTGGCCGGATCGTCCATCGCCTTTTTCAGGCTCACCCAGACCGGGTCAACGGTACTCGAAGCAATCACAATCAGTGGCCGGGATCTGCCTTTGTCATTGTCCAGCGGTGAGCCGTCTTCGGCGGCAAGCAAGGGGCCGGCGAAAGCCAGCAAGGTAGTCAGGGTCAAAGACCTGATGAGCATGCGCATCTCCTTTTGATATCCACGCTCTAATGATTGCGCATCGCGGCGATCGTTCCGGGTGACGCACCGCAATTGTGTTCCGCCTTGACCAAAGCTTAGGTCAGGGCGGTCATTGCGCAACAGGCTGAGCTAATCTCATCCCTTATGACGATACACCTGATCCGCCGTGAGAACCCGCCATGAGCGCTCCATCATCCTCGACCAGCGGTATGCTGTGCTCCGTACTCTCCCCCCGTTGCCACTTTAAAGTTGAGACAAACGCGGGTTCCTGCCTGCTCCTGGCTGGTCAGCTCGACCGAGCCCTCTAAGCGTTCCATTATCCTTTTGACCAGGGCCAGGCCTACGCCCAACCCGCCTTGTTTGGTGGTAAAAAAAGGCTTGAAGACCATTTGTTGCTGTTGCTTGGTCATGCCCTTGCCGGTATCGCTCAGGATCATGCACACATGGCCGGTCTGCGGCGATTCAATCTCGATACTCAGCACGCCGCCCCTGGGCATGGCTTCCAGGGCGTTGGCAATCAGGCTATTGAGAATTTGCGTCAGCAACACCTGCTGACTAACCACTGGCGGGCAGACCTTGGGTGTGAAACGGACTTCAACGCCGGAGCGTTTGATCAGCGCGTCGAAGGCACCCAGGGTGTCATCAATGATCAAGACCAGATCCACCGCCTCATAGTCGTCATTCATCGGCCGCAACGACATCAGCAATTCACGAACCCAACGCGACATGCGATCGACCTGATTGATGATGTCGCCGATGTTCTTTTGCGTATTCTGGCTGGCGATTTCCTGGGCCAGTTCGGCGCTCGAGCGAATGTTCGCCAGCGGATTGCGCAAACTGTGGGCCACGGCCGAGGACATTTCACCCAGCGCCACGAAGGTTTCGTTGGCGATCAACTGTTTCTGCTGGCTCTCGAGCAGCTCGGACGCACGCCAGACAATCCAGAATAGCCCGAGGTAAATGACGACACCACCAAGCAGGGTCGCCAGCCAGATCGACTTGAAACCACGCTGGATGCGCGCCACCAGGTCCGCAGGTTCTTTGTAGATCTCCACCATGGCGATCACTTTGCTTTTGTCGGCATTGAACATCGGGATGTAGTTCTCGATGAACAAGTACTTGGGTTCGCGCAGCAGCATCTGTTCGGGACGTTCTTCATCGATCTGGTGGTAGCTGGTGGACACGGTTTCCTTCATCTCAAAGGATTCGTCCAGCTCCTTATCATTTTCAATGCGCACGCCGACCAACTCCGGGTTGGTCGACCAGACCACCGTGCGATCCAGAGCGTACACCACCGCCAACAGCGTGTCCGGCAAGTGTGCGACATGATCGAGAAACTCTGTGCGGGCAGCCGCACGAGAGCCCGGATCGACGTCGGAATAGGCATTGTCACCTCGAGGATCGAGCATTTCGCCCATGGTTCTGTTCGGGGTAATCGAGGCGTGGCGGATTTCGGCATCACCAATGGCCTGAATGAATTGCGCGGTCAGCATGGAATCGCGCTCGATGCTTTCCTCGACGACGAAGCGCGTAGATATATAACCCAGCCCCAGCGCCACGGCGGCGATGATGAAAAAACTGCCCAGGGAAAACCAGCGCAGCAGATTGAACTGGCCACGCAAGCCCGTGCCTTCTCCTGCCGCCGTGTGCGGCAGCGCAGGTACTTTTTGGCGCTGGAGTAACTGCATGGGTGGCTCCTGAGTACTGGACGAAGCCTTTTCATCGGATCAGTGCAGGTGGCATTGATCGAGCCCGACGGCTCAATGATTGTATTCAGCTGCTATTGCAACTGCGCCGCCTGCAACGATTGTTGACGGTCAGTTTCTTCCTGCAAAAAATCCATGATGGACTGCGCTGCGTCTTCATCCAGGCGCAGGTTGGGCATTGGAATCTTGTCAAAGCGCTCAAACAGTTCCAGCGCAATCGGGTCCTTTTCGGCAAGCATGCGGTCCGGTTCGCGGATCCAGCGATTGAGCCAGACGGGGTCTCGCTGACGGGTCACGCCGATAAGGTCCGGGCCGATGCTGCGCATGCCGATGCCCTGCCCGTCTTGCGGCCCGAGGCTGTGACACGACGCGCAACGGGTGCGAAACAATTCTTCTCCGTTGCTCGGCGGACGAATCTCGGGCGCATTGGCGTAGCTCCCTTCGGCACTGGCCTGCTTCCAGTTCTGTAAGGTATTGGCCAACTGATCGGCGAGGATCCACGGGTTCTCGAACGGCGAGGCTTTCATCCAGCGACCGGTGCTCTGGTTGCCAACGATCAGGCTCAGGTTGTGATCCTTGCTGCGTCCGTTGTCGACGCCTTCGATAAACAGCCCGAGTTTTTTTCGCAGGTCGGTAACGGCCTCGAATTCGCCGGTGAGAAACTGCCAGCCCGGTCCCACCTTGAAGCGCTGGGCGTAGGTTTTAAGCACCTCGGGGGTATCGCTCAGCGGGTCGATGCTGATCGAGTAGAAAAAGATATCCTTCCCGACCCGGTCCCCGAGCAACTGTTGCATTTGGCGCAGGCGCGCGGTTTCCAGCGGACAGGAGTCGCTGCACGTGGTGAAGATGAAGTTGATCACCACCACTTTGCCCTTGATCAGGTCCTCGAAAAAACGCACCTGCCGACCGTCCTGATCGGTCAGCAAGGTGTTGGGGAAGTAATCGCCGCCCCAGGGTGTCGCCGATTCCGTGGGCGACGGTGCACCTTCATGAGCGAGCAGCAGCCAAGCGGCCAGCACGCCGGTGACCAGCAGCAAAATCAGGTGCATGCCCAGGGCGCGGGAGCGCGGCGTAGTTGATGTCATGTCGGCTCCCCTGCGGATCATGGTGTGACCGCTGCTTTGGTACCGTAGCCGTCGCCGGTGCGGAAGGTTGGCAGCGCAGCGGAGTTCACGTAGCGCACGCCATCCCAGCTCGGCAACGGAGTCGGCATCAACTGCACTTGCCCGGGTTTTTCAACGTCCCAACGCAACAGCATTGAGTTGTCCTCATGCTGAGTGTTGTGGCAGTGCTCCATGTAGGTGCCGGCGAATTCGCGAAATTGGATCGCAATCTCGACATTGTCCGTACCATCCTTTTCCGAACCGACGCGATACACGTCCTTGCGTGCCCATTTTTCCCATTCCGGTGGTGGCTTGCCGCCACGGCTGAGGATGATCCCTTCCTCGAAGTGCACGTGCACCGGGTGGCCCCAGCCCGTGTCATTACCCTTGATGTGCCACACTTCCAGCGTGCCGAAGCCCGTGGCGCCGGCGTCGGTCGGACCGCTGGCCAGTTTGGTCGAGGTGTTCAGCCGACGTGGGTCCATGCGAAACCCGAAACCGCCGTCGGTCTTGACCGTCCAGGGTGCTTCATCGGTGCCATCAGAACGGCCGAAGGTAAAGGTGCGGTGACGAGCCTGAGCCAGCAGCGCCTTGTCGGCCGCATTGTCGCGATGGATTTTCAGCGGGATCATAAACAGGCCTTCAGCCTTGCCCGGTTTGGCCGGCTCATAAGCGGCCGGGTCCATGGCCAGGTCCTGACCGGTGTAAGCCTTGACGTTGAGTTGCAACACCTTGCCTACCGCCGGATCACCGTCCTCCCACTTTGGCCCCTTGCTGGTTTGCTTGATGATCGCCCGGTACTTCTCGGACAGCACGTCAGCCAGGGCGACGGGTTCTTCCGGACCCTTGCCGTCTTGGTGCACCAGCAGATTGACGAAGAACAGCTTGTCGCCTGGTTTGATCCCGTTTTTCGAGAAGTTAACGATGATGTCGAAACGCTCGGCGATGCCCAGGGTTGGCAGGATCGCGTTGTGGTTCTGTTTGTCACCGTCGGCATCCAGGTCCATGGTGCCGTCGAACGGCACGGCGTGTTCCATGATATTGCCGTCGTTGGCGATCAGGTGGAACGGCACCCGGGCATACGACACGCCCGACCCGACAGGCCCTTGGAACTCGCCACTGGTGCCCTTGATCTCGCGCACCAGCGCCATCTTGAAGTAGCGCGACACGGAGCCATTGAGCATGCGCAAGCGATAGCTGCGGGCGCGCACATCCAGGACTGGTTTCCATTTCCAGTTGACCAGCACCTGGTCACCGAGGAAGCCGGCAGTGTTGAAAGGGTTGAACCACAGTTGACCGTTCTTATCCCACGCCTTGTCGGCAAACATCAGGTTGACGTCGTAGTCGCGGTTACCCCAGGGCAAGGCGCTGCCGCTGGGGAGGCGCAGGTTGACGCCGTCATTCACCGATTCATTGGCGCGGTCCAGGGCGCTGTAGTAGTTCATCATCGCCGCGTTGCCCTTGTAGACGTTCTGCGCGGTGAAATCGAGCATGTGGTCGTGGAACCAGTGGGTGCTCATGGTTTCGCGCCAGTCACCGCGGATTTTGATCATCCCGTTGTCGCAGGTTTTGCGGCCGGGGGCGAGGTCGTTAGTCCACAGGGTTTCGCCCGGCGAGCACGGAAACGCTGCACGCGGGTCTTCAGCCTTGGTGTTGATGCTGTCGTAACCGGCCAACTGGATCGGCCAGCGATAGTCGTAGAATTGCCCAGGGAAGAAAAACGCATTGGTGTAACCGTCGCTTTCCGCCGGTACGTGACCGTTGTGTTCGTGGGTGGTGATGGTGTGCAGACCAAAACCCATGTTCGCCGACGGGTCGATCGGCAAGCCGTTGTAATGACGCATCAACACGGGTTGCCCGTACCGCACCATGAGCAATTTTGGCGGCAAGGTGCCGTCGAAGGTCCATAGCGAGTTGAGTTTCTGCACCGGCATTTTCGGATGAAAACGCGGTTCAGATCCTTTGGAGGTGCCTGCTGTCGCTGGCACGCCAGCCACGTTGTAATAGAGACCACTGGGACCGAACTCACCCACGGCATAGCGGTGCATCTGGCGACTGTCACGCAAACCGGTATTCACCCGTGCGCCGGCTTGCACGGTCTTGTAGGCCACCTGCGGGTAAAACTCGTTCCAGCGCTGGTGCGACCAGCCTTTTCCTGGCGGACGGCCTTCAGCCGACGAGCCGATACGGCGGTTGAGGAAAAATTCAATCTGCTTCTGCCAAGGGTTGCGGTCGACCACGTTGGAATACTGGCTGGGGAACGGAGTCAGGCCTGGTTGACGCAAGAACGCGTCGAGCGCCGCACTCGGCGGAGCGCTGCGTGCGACGCTGGTGGGATCTTGTTGTGGCAGCGGGCCAATGGCGGCGGGTGGAAACGGCAACAGTGCCGCCGGGGTGGTGGGGTCGAGTTTTTCCACACCGAATTCTTCGAACAGCGCCAGTGGTTGAGTGAACGGCAGAGCACCATACAGCGGACTGGGTTTTCCGTTGGTGGGGTAATTGAAACTGGTCTGCAGCGCTGGCGGCAGGATGTTTTCCTTGCGCGTGGTGTCTTTGCTGCCTTTGACGCCACCCGGCAAGTCGAAGGAATCGAGGTTAGCCGGCGGCATGGTCAAAATGGCGTTCAAGGCGCCTACTTTGTCAGTCGGTTCGTCGTAGTACGCTGAAGGGTCGGAGGGTTCGGGCTGTCGTTCGTCGTCGATCGGGCTGGCGCGCAGGTTTGTTGTGCCGAGCGTCATTGTCAGAAGGACGCTCAGGGGCGTCAGGAGACCAAACCATTTGCAGGGGTGCCGCGCTTTTCTGTCCATCACCAGCCGCCTCTAAATCGTGAAGGGGGTAATGGGAGGAGTGCAAGGAGTTCGCCAGATTCGTAATGTTCTATACAAAGCATCAATACCCAGCAGAACAATGGCTTATCAACATCAATTTGCCATGCCCAAAAAGCGACTGGGGCATGGCACCCGCTACTGGGTAAAGTTCCTCCCCATATTCAGGGAATTCGCTTGAACAACAGGCGGACACACCGTGCCGTCGCCCTCGCGACTTTCCCGACTGAACACCCCGCCGCACCGCTCCATCATCCGCTTGACCTGCACCAGGCCACCTTGCCTGGTGGTGAAAAAAGGCCGGAACGCCAGGCTGCGTTGCTCCAGGATTTTTGCGACAGGAACAGCCTGGCGTCTTATCAGCTTGTTCAGCAGTCAAGAGTCCGTGGGAAGCATTCATCACGTTTGGATTACAGGTGGCGGGCGCGTCGAAAACCGATCAACAGAAACAGGGTGAACAAGCCGAGGACAAACCCAAGACTAATCGCCGGATTTACCACTGGCTCAAGGTGATCTTCTTCGCAGGCAGTGCTATTGAATTGCGCGACAGTAATTCGCTGATGATCCATAGAAGACCGCGTTTGGCCAACTTGGATCGCCGCCTGTTGCTCTAGATCCAACGCCTGATACTTCCAGAGCGTTGAAGATCCTTCTCGGCAGTAGGTAAATTCAGCGGGATGTGAAGCGGCAATAATACAAGCGTCGTTGATGCCCATTTTTTGCAGCGTTTCTGTTGCGGATCGGGTGAAGTCCAGCTCGAAGACCGGAATGATCCCGGTAGCAGAAGCGGTGAGCGAAACCAACAGGCTGCTCATGGCGCAGGTCGTTGAAATGTTCAAGGTCGGGCTCCCCTATTTCCATTCCCTGGTCAAATGTTGATCGAGCGTTTCCCACGAACCGACATACCGGCGTGGCAGAGTGGTTCACGCATTTTCGGCCGAACAAACGGCCAGAGTTTTAAAAAAACGGAGGGCATCCATTGCCCTCCCCTCCGATGTCCACGCTCCCTGCGACATTGCTGATCAGAACCTCAAGTGGCCAGAATGAAGTCTGCGGCAGTGACGGTTGTTGCATCGGCCACACCGACCAGGCGGATGGATTCAGGCCCTGCGGAGCTGATCAAGGTATCCGCACCGATATCGGTGATGATAACGATGCCGGCAAAGGTCGCAGCAGTGACGCCGAACGCGGAAATATCGAGCCGGTCCTGGCCTCCCACCGCGTCGGCATCGAAGCCGATGATCTGATCGGCCCCGAAGCCCGCTGCGAACATGAAGATATCGTTGCCACTGCTGGCAACCATCATGTCGTTACCGGCACCGCCAGTGACCGTATCGTTGCCAATTCCGCCATCGATAAAGTCAATGCCGGTTCCACCCAACAATATGTCGTTAGCGTCACCACCGAGCAGCGTGTCGTTGCCTGATCCACCATTCAAGACATCCGCCCCATCACCGCCGTCGAGGCTGTCATCGCCATTGCCGCCGTTCAGGGTATCGGTGCCAATGCCACCGAACAGTTGGTCGTTGCCGTCGTTACCATTGAGGGTGTCATTACCCGCTCCGGCGGTGATGACGTTGTTCAACCCGTTGCCGTTGCCGACGAAGTTGCCGACTCCGGTGTAGGTCAGATTCTCGACATTAGCGCCCAGCGTGTAGCTGGCCAGCGAGGTCTGCACGGTGTCCGTACCGCCACCTAACACCTCGACCACCACGTCCAAGGCTGCGTCGACGACATAGGTATCGTTGCCGGCGCCCCCCACCAACCGGTCAGCACCTGCACCGCCATTGAGGAGGTCGCTACCCACCCCGCCGGTGATGATGTTGGCTAGCGCGTTACCGGTACCGGTGAAGTTTGCGGTTCCCGTATAGGTCAGGTTCTCGACGTTGGCACCGAGCTGGTAGCTCGTCAGACTGGTCCGCACCAGATCGGTACCACCACCCAGCGCCTCGGTGACAAGGTCACCGACGTTGTCGACCACAAACGTGTCGTTGCCGGCACCGCCGTTCATGGTATCCGCGCCGAGCCCACCGTTGAGGGTGTCGGTGCCGTCCTCGCCATTGAGGACGTCGTTGTCGTCTCCGCCGTTGAGGATGTCGTTGCCCGTGCCGCCAAACAACTGGTCGATACCGGCCAGGCCATTCAGCGTATCGCTCCCGCCCAGGCCAATCAGCACATCGTTACCCGCTGTGCCGGTGAGGGTGTTCGCAAACGCATTGCCCTGCAGGACCACGCCACTCAGTACCGTTACTGCCGCCGTCGCCGCAGAGGTCACCGACTCCAGCGTGCCGAAGCCATCGGTGTAGCGCACGATCACTCGCAGTTGCAGATTGCCCTGCGCCGCACCCGGGGTGAAGGTCGCAGCAGTCGCACCGTTGATGTCAGTGAAGGACACACCGACACCTTGCTGCCACTGGAAGCTGAAGGCGCCCAGCCCATCCGCATCGACAATCTCGCCCGTCAGCGCGGTCAGCACCTGCCCTTGATTCGGTGTCGTATCGCTGATCAGCAATGCGCCTGTCGGTGCATCATTGGCGTTGGCCACCGGCCCCAGGGTGTTGGATGAAACGCTTTCGGCCGCACCGAAATCATCCACGTAACCGATGACCACGCGCACTGCCTGTCCGACCTGAGCCTGGCCAAGCGCGAACGTGCTACCGGTAGCGCCGTTGATGTTGACGAAGCCAGACCCGTTGTTCGCCTGCCATTGGTAGGTGAACTGCGGATTGCTCAAGCCATCGACGTCGATGATGCTCGCCGGGTCAGCGGTCAACACCTGGTTCTGCACTGCAAGCCCGGTTAAGGTTGGCCCTGCAGTCGGAGCATCGTTGACGTTTTCCACCGGCCCCAGGATGTTGGACGAAACGCTTTCGGCCACACCGAACGCATCTACGTAACCGATGACCACGCGCACTTCCTGATCGACCTGAGCCTGGCCAAGCGCGAACGTGCTACCGGTAGCGCCGGCGATGTTGACGAAGCCAAGCCCGTCGTTCGCCTGCCACTGATAGGTGAACTGCGGATTGCTCAGGCCATCGAGGTCGATGATGCTCGACGGGTCAGCGGTCAACAGCTGGTTCTGCACGGCAAGCCCGGTAACGGTCGGCCCTTCGGTCGGTGTGCTGTTCCCGGACGAATCGACGATCTCCAGCGTGCCCTTGGCATCCTGGTACACCGCCCGGACGCGGATGTTCAGACCTGCCACATCGTCCGTCACCCGGTAGGTGGTGCCGATCGCCCGCGTTGCCTCGCCCGCAGCGAGGGAGGTGATGTCATCATAAACGCCCGTGCCGGCAATGGTTTCGACCTGCCAGTAGTAAGCCACCCCGCCAGTCACCGCACCCGTCGGGTTGGTCCCGTTTTGGTTGTCCGCGTCGTGTACCGCCCGATCACTGACTCGCAGCAACTGGCCGGCGACAGGCGTTTCGTCACGCACACCGGTTGCAGCATCGAGGATTGCCAGATGACCCGATGGGTCGTTGTTTTGAGCGGTGCCCACTCCGGACGATTGCGCCACGTCAGCGAACTGCAGACGCTCGATGCCTGTCAGGCGATCGACGCCATCACGCCCCGCCACCGAGTCGGTCACGATGACAGTGTCGCCATCGATCTCGATGCCGTATTCCCCCAAATTACCGGAGAACAATGCAGTGTCGTAGCTGTCATTGCCGGTCAGAATCTCCCGCACGATGACCAACTGGCCCGGGTTGTAAGTACCGTTCAACATAAACGGCACCAGCGGCTCCATGCTGTCGAACGTGGCGATTTCCTCGCCAGTACCATCGACATTTTCCCGCACGCTTATACGCACGTTCAGCCACTTGTCACCATCGATGATGTCGTCACCACCGCGACCTTCGATCAGGTCGCTGCCGCTGCCGCCGAGGATGATGTTGCCGCCGTCGAAGAACGTTGCTCCGGCGGGCAGAAGATCAACCAGGCCGTCGATCAGGTTGATGTTGGTCAGCACACTGCCAGTTGCACCGGCGCCGGGCAGTGTTGTGGCATCTTCGTTATCACCGCGCAGGTAGTCCCCGTGTGATGAACCCGACAAACCTTCCATGATGTCGAACCGCACCAGCGCCGAAGCCCCCGAACCCGGCACCGGCGGAACATCGAAAAAGCGATCGGTGAAGTCGATGGTCACGCCCTGGGCGAGCCCCTTGAAGGTTGCCCAGTCATAGCCGGAGCCACCGATATAGCGGTCACCCAGGCCGAGACTGCCGACCATGATGTCGTCGCCGCCCTCGCCGTTGAACTTGTCGTTTTCGCTAGCGCCGATGAACACATCGTGGCCGATTATCGGGTCGTTGCCGAGCGGGTCGAAGTTGTCGCCAGGCGCACCGTCCGACGTGCCCTTCTCGATCCAGTCGTCGCCTTCGTTACCCATGTCCTGCTCGTTGGCTTTGCTGCCCAGAATGAAGTCGTTGCCGTGGCCACCAATAGCCTCGGAGGCGTCCTCGCCGGTCACGATGAAGTCATTGCCGAACCCGCCGATGATCAGGTTGACGCCATTGCCACCGTGCAGCACGTCGTTGCCGTCGCCCCCCTGGATGTTATCGTCGCCGCCGCGGTCAGTGATGATGTCGTCGCCGGCGCCACCGCGCAGTTGGTCGTTGCCGTCACCGCCTTCGATGACATCGTTGCCGCCGTCACCCCAGACCGTGTCATCGCCTTCACTGGCGATGAGGATGTCGGCATTGTTGGTGCCGCCCAGCACGATGTGCTGATCACCCGTGTACTTGATGTAGTTGGTGTCCGGTCCTGCGGTCAGCGGGTTGTCGCGGAACACGACCTGCTCGCCGTTCTCGCCAAGCGGATCAGCGTTGCCCAAGCCATCGTTGTACTGCTTGCTCTGGTCCCTTTCAAGATAGAAACCAGGGTCCGAGAACACCAGGCCCGGCAAGTGCGTAGCCGAGGTGTTGGCCATGATCAGCTTGGCGAACGAGTTGCTTTCCAGTTCGGCATTCATCGCCAGGCCAGCCGTACGCTCCAGATAGTAGAAGCGGTCACCGTCCTGCAGTTTTTCCAGCTGGTTCTCGAACACGAAGTTGAAGGTCGAGCCGAGCATGCCGCCGAACGGGGTTTTCTCTTCGGCCAGGCCGCCGATCCAGAGATCGATGGCATCTACGCCCGTGATCGTCACTCCCTTCAGATCGTCGGCAGTCCCCATCACCCCATCTTTGCCGGCCAGCGTGACGTTGGCCCAGGTACCGGTTCCGTTGAGGAAGTCCAAGCGGTCAGCCGGCGCATCATCACCACCAAATACCAGCGCCATGGCTGCAGCGCGTTTGGCTTCCAGTGTGGTCGCCTCCGTGATCGTGCTATGCGTGCCATAGGCCGCGATGAAGTTGATCAACGACTCTGGATGCTTGAGGTGCTGCACCAGGTCGACCCAGCTGATGTAAGGCTTGAGTTGGGTATCACCGGTTTGGCTGTAGATGTCGCGGCGGACCGCATTGAGCGAAGGAATCCCCACATCGCGGCCACGGGCAATGTTGATCGCTGGCAGGTCGAGCGGCAGGCCGAGCAGGTTGTTGCGCAGCGCCTCGGTGACGAACTCGTCGATTTCGTTACCTGCTTGCCGGGTCATCCCACGCACGATCGCACTGGTCGCATCTTCGGGCGTCACGCCACTGGCGGCATACGCCAACGGGTTGAGGAACGCCGCGATCAGGCCGAGTTGCTGATCAGGATCAGCGCTGTTCGGATCGCCGATCACGTTGAAGTCGACGTCGAAGCGATCGACGGTCTCGGTCAGCATCGAGTGGCCAAACCGGTACACGGTATGGGCGAACTCGGCGACGATCGAGGCATCGAGGTCAACGTCATAGACCTGGGTCGGTGCAAAGAACAGGTCAACGTTGGGCTGGATGGTCCGCGCAAACTCCTCGAACACCAGGTGCTGATACTGCATCTCGGTTCCGAACTTGGCAGCCTGGAACAAGCGCTCGCCATTCCACACAAGCGCATCGATCTCAGCCTGGTTGGCGGGCAAAGCGCTCACCGGAGTGAGCAGCCACTCGTTGAGGAAGGCTACGTCACCCGAATCAAGCACGGTGTCCTTGGTCTGCGCGACCAGCCGGTTGTGCTCGGAGTGGAAGATCGCATGCACCGCGGTCAGGCCGATGTTCTCGTTGACCCGGCCGTCGCCAGCGATGTAATGCGCATCGAGCAACTCGTTGTCGTAGGCCAGGTTGGCCCCGGTCTGCGGATTGAACGGCACTGCGTTGCCAGTATCCGAATCCGCGTCAGGCACGAGCACGCCACCGCTGAACACCGGCGCTGCATTGTGGGCAATGTCGGCGAGGAACTGGTGACCGGTACGCACAGCGTTGGTCAGGCTAATGGGGTCAAGCGGATTGCCTTCGACAAGGACGTCATCAGCCGTGCCACCAAGACCGTCAGCGCCCTTCATCACGACCATCGGGAAGCCGTTCGGCCCCTTGATGAAATTGCCATAAGCGTCGGTCGCCAACAGCGGGGAGTTGTCGACGTCGGCGTCGGTAAGGCGGATACCCAGAATGTCGTTGGCCTGCGCCTTGACCACTTTCCAGGTCGCCATACCACCGATTTCGGTGTCGTCTGCGGTACCAAACTTGCCATCCGCCCCCAGGTCACGGTTAGTGATCAATCTGCCGGTCGCGATGGGGCCGTTGTCGGTCAGCTCATAACCGCGCAGGAAAACCTGGTGTGATGGGTGCGAGCTGTAGGTCTGGTTTTGATCCACGAATGGCGACGTGGTGTTGGTGTGCTCATGGATGTCGTCGGCCGTGCCGAGAACGCCATCCGCCCCGGGCAGGTTGGTCGCGCGGGTCAGCACCATGAAGTTGGTGTTGCCACCGGGCACATACAGCGGATCATCCGGTTGCAGCGGGATGAAGATCGTGCCCGAACCGCCTTTGGTCACCAGGTCCAGACCGTGATCGAAGAACTGCCCGAAGAAGGTCATCCAGGCGTTGAACGGCGCGGACAACCCTGCGTCCGACGCGGTGTTCTCGAACAGGTACACATCATGGTCGTCGGCAGTACCGAACTGACCATCCATGCCGGGGCTGGCGACTATTCGAGTGCCATCCTTGAGCACGTCGTCGTTCCCCTCTGCGCCGAAGTTGAGCACACCGTCCGCACCCGGGTCGTAAGCAGTGGCATAGGCCGCCGGGTTGTTCGAGGTCTGGTCGACGATCAGATTACTGATCGTGCGCGGCTGCGAGTCAAACACAAAGCCGCTGTTCTGCTGATAAGACGATCCCGGAATGGCCGGCGAGCCGGGGCCGAAGAAGCCGGCAGGAGCACCTTCCGCCGGATTGAAGACCGGATCGGTCAAGCGCGGGAAGGTGTTATCCGCGGCACCAAACTCGGTGTTGTTGATGCCGTTGAGGTTCATCAGGTTGTTGTTCGAGCCGTCGACCGCACGCAGGCCCAACGGCGCGCGGATATTCGGGATCAGCGAGAGGATGTCCTGACCGGCCGCATCAGCCTCGGCAATCTTGATCTGATCAAGGATGAAGTTGAGGTCGGAGCGGACCATGTTAAGGCCCTCGCCCCCCGCGGTGGCATTGACTACCGGTGTCTGCGCCGTCGGCACAACCGGCTCGCCGGGAGCCACCACATCAGTCGGTTGCGAGAACACCACTTCAGTCGTGCCGTGACCATCCTGGTAGATCGCTTTGACCCGCAGTGCCAGCCCGGCAAGATCCGGCGAGACCTTGAACGTGGTGCCGTCGGCACTTTGGAACGCCAGGTCACCCGCTGGCAGCTGGATGATGTCTTCGAACACGCCGGTGCCGGGGTCGGCTTCGAACTGCCAATAGTAGGACACCGAGGCATTGTTGACGAAACCCTGCGGGTTACCCACCGTGATGTTGTCGGAATCGCGCACTCCGGCCATGCTCACCGTCAATGTGTCGCCCACTGTGATCGCGCCGCCGTTTCCATCCGCGACGGTCGGTCTGCCCAACGGTTGTGCGTTCAGATCCGGCACCAGCACTTGCTGGGTATCGGCGAACTGCAGGCGTTCGATATGCAGCAAGGTATCGGTGCCGTCGCGACCCGCTTCGGTATCGGTCACTGTCCAGACATCGTCCGCCACATTGGCCGTGCCTCGGGTGTCACGCGTCACCACATACTCAGACTGAAGGCCGGAGAAAACGGCAGTGTCGAAAGCCGCCCCGCCTGTCGAAGTGCCCGGCAGGATTTCCCGCACGGCCTTGAGCTGACCTGGGTTATAGGTGCCGTCGATCATGAACGGAATCATGTCGACCATGCTGTCGAAGGTGGCGATTTCAGGGCCGGTATGGTTGACGTCGTTGGGGCCATACACCGCAATTCTGACGTTGATCCATTTGTCGCCATCGATCAGGTCATCGCCACCACGCCCCTCGATCAGGTCACTGCCATTGCCACCGAGGATGATATTGCCCGTGGCAAAACCAGTGGTCGGCAAGCCGGCATCGGCCAGGAATTGCTCCAGTCCGCGAATCAACGCCACATTGGTCAGCGCACTGCCCGTGGTCCCGCCGTGGTCGGCAATCGTGACCGCATCAACATTATCGCCCTTGAGCACATCGCCAAATTGCGAACCGGACAAGCCTTCGACCTCGGCAAAACGGTCGAGGATCGAGGTCGGTGAGGCACCGACCGGATTGAACGGCCCGTTGTTCTGGTTTGGCGCGTTGCCGTGTGGTTGCGCCAGCGTGGCCATGGTCAGGTCAACGGTCACACCGACCCTGTCATTTTTGTAGGTCACCCAGTCGAAACCGGACATGCCGTCCATATTGTCCTGGGCATCGCTGCCGACGAAGATGTCATCGCCACCCTCGCCGATCATTTCGTCGAAGCCACCACCACCGACAAAGATATCGTTGCCGATCACGTCGTCATTGAGCAACGGCGAGGCGTTATCGCCTGGCGCGCCGTCCTGGGTGCCGCTTTCGATCCAGTCATCTCCTTCATTGCCCGTAGCTGGCAGGTTGGTCTTGGCCCCGAGGATGAAATCGTCACCCTGACCGCCGAAGGTGGTGCTGATGTCTTCGGTGGTGATGATGAAGTCCTGGCCATCGCCCCCCAGGATCAGGTTGCCGCCAACCAGCATGCTACCGGCGACGATCACATCGTTACCGGCATTACCTTCCAGACGGTTGTCACCGAACGAGTCGGTGATGATGTCATCGCCCGCGCCGCCCAGTACCGCATCGTTGCCGGCGCCGCCTTCGAGGCGGTCGTTGCCACCGTCGCCGTAAAGGGTGTCATCGCCCTCACCGGAGACGATGATGTCATTGCCAGCGGTGCCACCCAGGACGACATGGTCTTCGCCGGTATATTGCAGATAATTACTGTCCGCCCCCACGGTGTCGGGGTTATCGCGGATCACCAGCGGCACGATTTCCACACCGTTGATCATGAGGCCGCCAGTTGGATCGGCGCTGCCCGCGCCAAGGCCAGTGAACTGATTGGCCTGATTCACTTCCAGGGTGTAAGTAGGCGTCAGGAACACGGTGTTCGACAGGTGTGTGACATCGGTGTTGAGCATGATCAGCTTGGCAAAGGAGTTGTTTTCCAACTCGGTGCCGAAGTTCAGGCCCGCGGTACGTGACAGATAGTAGAAGCGGTCGCCGTCCTGCAACGCCTCCATCTGGGTCTCAAACACGAAGTTGAACGACGAACCGAGCATACCGCCGAACGGCATCTTCTGCTCGGCGAGGCCACCGACCCAGAAGTCGATATCGTCGACGCCCGTGATCGTTACACCCGTCACGTCGTCGGCAGTACCCAGCAGCCCATCCTTGCCGGCCAGCGTTACGTTGCCATAGGCGCCGGTACTGTTGAGGAAGTCCAGGCGGTCAGCCGGCGCATCATCGCCACCGAATACCAGCGCCAGGGCTGCAGCGCGTTTGTCTGCCAGCGTGGTCGCCGCCGTAATCGTTTCATGCGTGCCATAGGCTGCGATGAAGTTGACCAACGACTCGGGGTGTTTGAGGTTGTCCGCGAAGTCTGCCCAACTGATGTACGGCTTGAGTTGGCTGTCGCCGGTTGATGAGTAGAACTCACGCCGCGCCTCATTCAAAGTCGGGATACCCGTGTCGCGACCACGCGCCAGATTCAAGGCCGGCAAATCGAGGGGCAGACCGAGCAGATTGTTGCGCAACGCTTCGGTGACGAACTCGTCGATCTCGTTGCCGAGCTGGCGGGTCACACCGCGAATGATCGCCCCTGCCGCTTCGTCCGCAGTGGCCCCGCTGCCGGCGAACGCCAGCGGATTGAGGAAGGCCGCGATCAGACCCATTTGCGAATCCGGGTTGTTCGGGTCAGTGAGCAGCGGATTGAACTCGGGGTCGAAGCGATCGACGGTCTCGGTCAACATCGAGTGACCGAAGCGATACACCACATGGGCGAACTCGGCGAGGATGGCCGGGTTGATCGAGGTGTCATACCCGTTGGGGGCAAGGAATGCGTCAACCTGCGGCTGAATGGTCCGCGCGAATTCTTCGAAGACGAGGTGCTGGTACTGCATCTCGGTGCCGAACTTGGCGGCCTGGAACAGGCGTTCGCCGTCCCACACCAAGGCTGATATTTCGGCGAGTGTCGTAGGCATTGCGGCGACGTCGTCCACCAGCCACTCATTGAGAAACGCCAGATCGCCGGCGGCCAGGATGGTTTGCTTGGATTGCTGGACCAGGCGGTTGTGCTCGGAGTGGAACACATGGTGCACGGCGGTCAGGCCAATGTTTTCGTTCGCCCGGCCGTCGCCGGCAATGTAGTGGGCGTCGAGCAGTTCGTTGTCATAGGTCAGGTTGTTGCCGCCCGCACCCACGGGCTGCGCATTGCCGACATCGGCGTCGGCATCCGCTTGCAGAACCCCACCGACGACGACCGGCGCGGCATTGTGGGCGATGTCGTCGAGGAAACCATGTCCGGTGCTTACGGCGTTGGCCAGACTGATCGGCGCATCCCGGTTGCCTTCGACCAGTTGCGTGACGTCATCAGCCGTCCCGGCAATACCGTCGGTACCGTTACTGGTGCGCATCACCACCTGCGGCATACCGTTCGGCCCCCGGATGAAGCTGCCATAGGCATCAGTCGCGAGCAACGGCACGTTGTGCACATCGAGGTCGGTCAGGTTGATGCCGAGAATGTCACGGGCCTGGGCTTTTACCACTGCCCAGGTCGCCATGCCGCCGCTTTCGCCGTCGCCATCATCGGCCGTGCCGAATTTGCCATCAGCGCCGAGATCGCGGTTGGTAATCAAGCGCCCCGTTGCAATAGGGTCACCGGCCGCGTTGAGGACGTACTCACGCAGGAACACCTGGTGCGACGGGTGCGAGCTGTATGTTTGGCTCTGGTCTACGAACGGTGAGGTGGTGTTGGGCTGACCATCATCGGAAGTGCCGACAATTCCGTCCGCGCCGGCCGTACGCACTGCACGTGGCAGCACCATGAAGTTGGTCGGGCTGCCCGGCACAAACAACGGATCGTCCGGCTGCAGCGGAATAAACACAACGTCGGTACTGCTCTTGCTGAGCAGATCAAGGCCGTGGTCGAAGAACTGGCCGAAGAAGGTCATCCACGAGTTGAAGCCGGCGGTCAGGCCGGCGTCCGGCGACTCGTTGGGGATGAAGAATACTTCCTTGTCGTCGGCCGTGCCGAACACGCCGTCCAGACCGGGGCTGATCACTGGGTCAGCACCACCGTTCGCAGCGACAGCGGCCGGGTTGTTGGCGGTCTGGTCGTTGATCAGGTTACTGATAATCCGTGGCTGCGGATCGACCACCGTCCCTGTCCCGGCGTACGACGCACGATACGAAGCGTCAAGCAGGCGCAGGAAGGAATTGTCCGCGGCGCCAAACTCGCTTTGTCCGGCGACCAGGTTGTTGTAGCTGCCATCGACGGTTCGCAGGCCGTATGGCACCTGACTGTTGGGTAGCAAATCACTAAGGCTGGCGCCGTCGGCATGCGCTTCTGCGATGAAGATTTGCTTGAGAATGAACTCCAGGTCCGACTTGTTGAAATTGGCCATTTCGATTGCCCTCGATCTATATGGGAAAGGCTCGGGACGAATAAATCCTCCCGCGCCAAGTCACGTGCTGGCTTGCGCAGTTCGTTGGTTCAGTGTTTGGCGAGAGCAGGCGTGGGGCAGGCAAAGCCGTCCCCTGCGCCGGTGAATGCGCGCCTGGAATTCGCTGGATGAAATTGCTCGCTGAGCGTTTAGGCAGAGCGATTCCGAGCCACTGGTGGGCCATGGAATCGGGAAGTCGAAGCGAACTTCCTGAACAGCTCCGTCACGGTGCAACAGAACAAAATGATCGACATGCCGTGCTCCTTCAGGACCACCGTGCCCTGCACTTTCGAAGCGATGGCAAGATTCAGACGGGCGCCCTTGAACATGACTAAAGTTCTATAGCAATGCGCTGTCAATATTACGACGTAAAAAAATATCATCATCATTGGACATGCCAACTTACTGTTATCAAACGATATATAGATATTCAGAAGAACTACTAGAGCGAAATGTTATTTCAAACTGTATCGCTAGAGAGACAAACGCCACCTACGCTGCTGCATGTGAACATAAAAATTTACGGAACTTTTCCAGGAACGCTATGGCTTGTGTCCGCGAGAAGCATTCGCAACTACATCTATGGTTTTTCACACATTTTCCTTGCTGCTTTTTGCCGCAAGCACACCCGGCTTTTCGGTGAGGGTCTATCAAATGCACAAGCTCTCAAGTACCCGATCCGAACTGGCCGACGCGCTCTTTCGACTTCGCCGCAGTTTTTACTCGTTGGCCGGATTCAGCGGCGTCATCAACGTCATGATGTTGACGCCAGCTATTTATATGCTGCAGGTCTACGATCGGGCCTTGGTCAGTCGTAACGTCACAACATTGACGATGCTGACCTTCCTGGTGATAGGCCTGTTCTTGCTAATGGCCACGCTGGAAATGTTCCGCACCCGCGTGCTGATCCGAGTCGGCAACTGCCTCGACATGGACCTCAATCGACGCATTTTCACCGCAGCATTCGAGCGCAACCTGAGCCGCGCCGGAGGTAATCCGGCCCAGGCCCTGCAAGATCTCGCACAGGTGCGTCAATTTCTCACCGGCAATGGTCTGTTCGCATTCTTTGATGCGCCTTGGACCCCCATCTACCTGCTGGTCGCCTATTTGATCCACCCACTGCTCGGACTGGTCACGCTGATCGGCTCGCTGATTCTGGTGGGCCTGGCTTATCTCACCGAGAAGGCAACGCAAAAGCCACTGGCCGAAGCCAATCAGGCTGCCCTCACCTCCGCCAGCTACGCCAACAACAACCTGCGCAACGCCGAGGTTATCGAGGCCATGGGCATGCTGCCTTCGATCGGCAAGCGCTGGTACCAAAGCCATTTGCACATTCTGGAAATGCAGACCCTGGCTTCCGACCGTGCTGCCCTGATCAGCAGTACCGGGCGCTTCGTGCGCATCACTTTGCAATCGCTGATCCTCGGCGCCGGCGCGTTGCTGGCGATCGAAGGCAAGATCACCCCGGGGATGATGATTGCTTGCTCGATCCTCACCGGCCGCGCGCTGGCCCCGGTTGAACAAGTCATCGCGTCGTGGAAGCAATTGCTTGGCTGCCGTTCGGCCTGGGCCCGGTTGAACGAGATGCTGAACGACTATCCTCGCCGGCCACCGAGCATGTCGCTGCAGCGGCCGCTGGGCATGCTGGCGGTGGAGAATGTGTATGCCGGTGCGCCCGGCACCAGCAACACGATTCTGCGCGGAGTGAGCTTCAACCTTTCCCCCGGCGAAAGCCTTGGCATTATCGGTCCATCCGCCTCGGGCAAATCCACCCTCGCTCGTCTGTTGGTTGGCGTTTGGCCGGCGCAGGCCGGCAAGGTGCGCCTGGACGGCGCGGACATATTCACCTGGAACAAGGGCGAACTTGGCCCCTGGCTCGGTTACCTGCCACAGGACGTGGAGCTGTTCGAGGGCACCATCGCCGACAACATTGCGCGCTTTGGCGAAGTGGACAGCGATGCGGTCATACGCGCCGCCAGGACGACTGGAGTGCACGAGATGATCCTGCGTTTGGCGCAGGGTTATGAGACCCGTCTGGGCACCGATGGCAGCCCGCTGTCCGGAGGCCAGAAGCAACGCATCGCCTTGGCTCGCGCGCTGTATGGAGAACCCAATCTGATTGTGCTGGACGAGCCGAACGCCAACCTCGACGACGTCGGTGAAAAGGGCTTGGTCGAGGCGCTGGCTCAACTGAAAAACCGCGGCGCCACCGTCATTCTGATTTCCCACCGTCCCAATGTGCTCTGCGCCGTCGATAAGGTGCTGATGCTGCGCGACGGCGGTGTGCAGATGCTCGGTACTCGCGATGAAGTATTTGCAGCGCTGCGCAAGGCCAGTGTGATGCCTGCAGGCGCATCGACTCCGCTGGCCTCCGTCAAATCACGGGAGTGACCGATCATGCAAATGAGCCAACACACCGAGATGATTCTCGCCGATCCCAGGAACGTGGTGGATCTGGACGTCGGTAAACCCGTGCGCTGGGGCATGTTGCTGATGCTCGCCGGCTTCGGCGGCTTCCTCCTGTGGTCCTGGCTGGCGCCACTGGATGCCGGCGTGGTCGCGACTGGCACGGTCAAAGTCACCAGCAATCGTAAAGCCGTGCAGCATCTGACCGGCGGCACTGTGGAGGCCATTCTTGTTCGCGAAGGTGATGCAGTGAAAAAAGGCCAGGAGCTGGTCCGCCTCGACTCGCTGCGCGCCGCCTCCGAACAGGGTGCGGTCAGCGCCCAGTACATCGTCAGCAAGACGGTGGAAAACCGTCTGGAAGCGGAACGCGACGGCCGCGACGTGGTGAACTACGACCCTGAACTGCTCAAGCGCTTCGGGAATGACCACCGCCTGGTGGCCGCCATGAATCTGCAACAACGCCTGCTGGACACCCGACGCGCCGGCCTCGCTGGCGAAATCAGCATCCTTCAGGAAAACCTCGCGGCGTCGGCGGTGCAGCTCAAGGGCCTGCAGCAGGTCTATGGCGCCCGCGCCTCGCAGATCGACTTCCTCAACCAGGAACTAAAAGGTACCCGCGTGCTGGCGGCCGAAGGCTATGTGCCACGCAACCGCCTGCTTGAGCTGGAACGCAGCAATTCCGACCTCTCCGCCGGCCAGGCCGAAAACCTCAACAACATCGCCCGCATACGCAGCCAGACCACCGAAATCAAGCTGCGCATCCTTCAGCGCCAGCACGATTACCAGAAGGAAGTCGAATCGCAGCTCACCGACACCGCCAAGGAAAATACCACCCTGGCCGACCGCTTGCGTGCGCTGGACTATGAAGTGACCCACACG
Source organism: Pseudomonas sp. PS02303 (assembly GCF_029959925.1). Taxonomy (NCBI): domain Bacteria; kingdom Pseudomonadati; phylum Pseudomonadota; class Gammaproteobacteria; order Pseudomonadales; family Pseudomonadaceae; genus Pseudomonas; species Pseudomonas sp. PS02303. Next base: position 13,585 of record NZ_JASCOM010000023.1, on the reverse strand, counting down.
GTGATTCGCTCGCCGATCGATGGCATCGTCCATTCACTGAGCATTGCGACCATCGGCGGGATCATTCAGCCCGGCTTCAAAATCATGGAAATCGTTCCGGACAATGAACCGCTGCAGGTTGACGCGATGATTCCGGTACAGGCGATCGACAAGATGGTCCCCGGCCTGGCCGTGGACATTGCGTTTCCGGCCTTCAACCATGCCCAGACGCCCAACATCCCTGGCCGTGTGAAGACAGTCTCCGCCGACCGCCTGCTCGACGAGGAAAGCAAGCAACCGTTCTATCTGGCACAGGTAGAAGTCACTCCCGATGGCATGAGCCAGCTTGGCAGCAATCACATTCGTCCCGGTATGCCCGCCAGCGTCACCATCAAGACCGGCGAGCGCAACTTGATGAGCTATCTTCTCAAACCAATGCTCGAGCGTGTCGACAGCTCGTTCAAGGAACAATGAAATGGACCGTCATTGCCTGATCTTTTGCCTGCTTGCGCTGTCCTTCCCGGTTGGCGCCATGGACCTCAAGCAAGCCTGGGATCTGTTGCAGTACCAAGGCCCCGTCTATCGCGCCGCCGTACATGAAAAAGAGGCCGGCCTGGAAAACCGCGCCATTGGCCAGGCCGGCCTGCTACCGCAGATCAGTGCCTCGGCCTACGACAACAAGGTCAATGGCACCCAGCGCCAGAGCGGCATCGAAAGGGATCTCGACTACGACTCCAAGGGCGCTAACGTGCGCTTGCGCCAGCCGCTGTTCAACAAACAGAAAATGGCCGAGTTCCGCCAGGGTAAACAGCGTGCCGACTATAGCGTCGCGGTGTTCGATGCCAAGAGTCAGGACGCCGCAGTGCGCCTGGCCGAAAGCTATTTCGACGTGCTCCTGGCCAGCGAAACCATCATCCTTGCCAAAGCCAAGTTAAACGCCTTTGACGAGCAACTCGCTTCGGCTAAACGACGCATGGAGTTGGGGGCCGGTACCGTCACCGACATCGACGAGTCGATCGCTCGCCGCGACCTCGCCGCGGTTGAGCTGATCGAAGCGCAGGACAACCTGGTCAACGCGCGCCGCAAGCTTGAGGAATACATCGGAGAATCCCCCGAATCCCTGACCACCTTGCGTCCGACCTTCAATACGCCACCGCTGCTACCGAGCAACCTGCAGGACTGGTTAATCAAGGCTCAGACTGACAGCCCGCTGATCCATGCGCGCCGTCATAGCAGCGACCTCGCTGAAGAAGAAGTGAAGCGCGCCAGGGCTGGCCACTGGCCGACACTTGATTTCGTTGCCGGCTACACCGCGGGCGATAGCCAATCAATCTCCGAGCTGAATCAACGCAACCGCTACGCCTCAATCGGGCTGGAGGCAAACTTCCCGTTGTACAACGGTGGTGGCACTAGCGCGTTGACGCGCCAGGCGAGTGCCAATAGCTATAAGGCCCTGGACGAACTCGACGCTACACGCCAGGAAGTCATCTCCGGTACCACCCGTGAGTATCGCGGCGTAGAGAGCGGCGCCCAACGTATTCGTGCGCTGGAGAGAGCAGTGGAGTCCAACGAACGCTCACTGACTTCGACACGCAAAGGCTTTAAAGAAGGCGGCACCAGCACCAACTCGGACGTTCTCAATGCCGAAGAGCTGCTCTTCGATGCGCGCCACGATTTGTTCGAGGCCAAGCTGCGCTACTTGATGTCGCGCCTGCGCCTGGCCTCTTCGGTCGGCAGTCTGGGCGACGACGATATTGACCACATCAACGACTACCTCGGCCCGGAACTGTTGGTCACCAACTGATTTTCACCTGCGCAGCACTTTTTGAGCAGAGGGTGCGGCAGCGATCTTTATCGACAACCAAAAGTGCCCACACCTGTCCTTAAAATACAAAACGCCCGATGCGGTGCATCGGGCGTTCGGGTGAAACAGGCGTAGCCCTGCTTCAAGACTAGACAATTTACATTTTTATCTGGGGTACACGCTAAAACGCCAGTTTATAGCCGATCAACACCAGCATCGTGGCCAGGCAAGGACGTAGCACTTCGTCGGAGATACGACCGGTCAAGTGGCTGCCCAGGTAAATCCCCGGCAGCGAACCCACCAGCAAGTAACCCAGCACCTGCCAATCCATGTTGCCCATGCTGGCATGGCCCAGGCCGGCGACCAGGGTCAATGGCACGGCGTGGGCGATTTCCGTGCCGACGAGGCGGCGTGTCGGCAGCAACGGATAGAGGATGAACAGCGCTACGGTGCCGAGGGCGCCGGCACCGATGGAGGTCAGTGCGACCATGGTGCCCAGGACCAGACCGGTGATGACCGTCAACACATTCAGGCGCGAACCGCTGGGGTTGTAATGGCCGCCAGCCCGTTTGTGGGCGAAGTCGAGCAGGCGTTTTTTGAAGAAAATCGCCAGGGCCGTGGCAAACAGAACGAAGCCGAGGGCTTGTTTGATAACGGCATTCATCGCGTCGGGAGAAGTCTGCAAACTGCTCAGGAACCACAACGTCAACGCTACTGCCGGTACGCTGCCGAGGGTCAGCCAACCGGTGATCGCCCAGTCGATATTGTTGTTCTTGCGATGAACCAGCACACCGCTGGATTTGGTAATGGCCGCGTACAGCAAGTCGGTGCCCACCGCCGTGGCCGGATTGATACCGAACCACAGCAGAATCGGGGTCATCAAAGACCCACCGCCTACCCCGGTCATGCCGACGATAAAGCCGACGACCAACCCTGCCACCACCAACCCGAAGTTAACGAAATCCATTAACACGCCCGCAATAAAACGCATGGAAAAACTGGACCGCAGCATAGCGATTTTTCTTATAACCAGTTATATCGATGCGAACTATCGTTATTCCACAACTTACTACTTTTCCTATTTACTCAACCCCCCTGTGGGAGCGAGCCTGCTCGCGATGGCGATGTTTCAGTCACGTGATATTGAATGTGCCAACGCTATCGCGAGCAGGCTCGCGCCTACAGGGGGATCTGCTGTGTCAGTGAGTGCGGTGGGGTTGATTTACTGCACGGGCAGGAAATTCAAAAACAGCAAGCTCTGCGCGTAGTTCAGGCCGATCCGCCGATAACGCTCGTCCAGCATCTGCGTCAGCAGATCCAGCCGCGCGACGATCTTGCCGAACTCCACGGCAAAACTCAGGTTGCTGCCCTCCTCCGAAATTTCGTTGGAGAACAGCAAGGGCTCGCCGTTTTTGTTTTGCCGCTGGCTCAGGATCCAGGTGGCTTTCTCGATGTTGCGAGCGGCGTTGTTGACGAAGGTCGGGTTGATCGCATCGGTCATATAGAACTCGAGACGGTTGCCGTGAGCGGTGACCAGCATGCTGCCGATGGCGTAGATGAAGGCGCCGACCCGGTCGCCGAGAAACTCCGGGCTCATGGCGTAGCTCAGCGCCGCGAGGTCCTTCTTGCCACCGAGGGTCGGCAGCGGCTGCTGTTGTTCGATGGCCAGGCGCACTTGTTTACCGGCGGTGCGGGCGTCGAGGAAGCCGGATTTTTTCAACTCGTCCGGGTTACGCAGGTAGAGCTTGCTCATCAGCAAGTAGAGGCTGTCGAGGTTGTCGCGCATCGCCAGGGTCGCCATGCGGTCGACGCTGGTCTGGAGGAATTCCTGAGGCGTGCCTTCGCGGAACTGGCTGACGATGTCGCTGCCCTGTTGCTGGCTGCAACCGCTGGCGAAGAGCATCGACAGGCTGGCCAGCAGCAGGCATCGGCGCCGTAGAAGTGAAGCGAAGAAGGGTAAAACTCGAGCCATGGGTGCTTGAACTTGGGCATTGGCCGACGGAGGGGATCGCCGCAGGCTGGCCAAGGATAGAGCCGCCAAAGCTGAAAAAGTGCAGTGCCGATGGTCCGTAAACCCTGGCCTCCATAACGAACACCGACACATTAGTCATACTTTTAATTGCAACGCTTCACATATCAGCTATAAATCCTTCCTTGATCGACGATCAAAATCGGTTATTAGTATGACTACATTCCAAAAACAACAAAAAGGAAGGTCAACCATGCTGCACTCCCGACACCTGCTCTCCGGCCTCGGACTGTCCCTGATGATCGCCACTCTCCCCACTCAAGCGGCTGGCCTGTCCAGCGAACACAAAGCCTTCGGCAAGACCAACGACGGCACACCCGTCGAGCAATACGTCTTGCGCAACAGCCATGGCCTGCAAGCCACGATCATTACCTACGGCGGCATTTTGCAGTCGCTGAAGGTGCCGGACAAAAACGGCAAGCTCGACGACGTGGTGCTGGGTTTTGACGATGTCCAGGGCTATCAGAGCGGCACCGCTTACTTTGGCGCGACCATCGGGCGTTTCGGCAATCGCCTGGCGAACGGCGCGTTCGAACTGGACGGCAAACGCTATCAGGTGCCGCTCAACGACGGCTCCAACTCGCTGCACGGCGGCCCGCAGGGGTTTGACAAGCACGTGTGGAAAGCTCAGCCGAGCAAAGGCAAGGATTCGGTGGGCGTTACCCTGACCTATCTGTCGGCGGACGGCGAAATGGGCTTCCCCGGCAACCTCAAGACCGAGGTCACTTACAGCCTCACCGAGAACAATGAACTGCGCATCGACTACAAGGCCAGCACTGATAAACCGACCGTACTGAACCTGACCAATCACAGCTATTTCAACCTCGCCGGCGCGGGCAACGGGGATGTTCTGAAACAGCTCGTCACCCTGCATTCGACCCATTACACGCCGGTCACCGCCAAACTGATTCCGACCGGCGAACTGGCCCCGGTCGCGGGTACGCCGATGGACTTCACACAACCCACCGCCATCGGCAAAAACATCAAGGCCGATCACCCGCAACTGAAATTCGCCGAGCCGAAACAGGGCGGCTTTGACTTCAACTGGGCCCTGGACGCCAAGGGTGATGTGGGCAAGCTGGCGGCCGATGTCAACGACCCACTCTCCGGGCGCCGCTTGCAGCTCTACACCACCGAACCCGGCGTGCAGTTCTACACCAGCAACTTCCTCGATGGCACGGTCAAGGGCAAGGGCGGCAAGGTTTATCCGCATTGGGGCGCGTTTACCCTCGAGACCCAGCACTACCCGGACTCACCGAACCAGCCGAACTTCCCGTCCACCCGACTTGACCCGGGCAAGACCTATACCCAGAGCACTGTGCTGAAGTTTTCGGCCCACTAAACATCCCCCCACAATCAAGCAGCTGCCGAGCAGCTGCTACACGTCCACGGAACCACCGGGGTATTCTGCTGCCAACTGGAGAGTATCTATCGATTCGAAAAAGGAGGTTTTCATGCGGACCCTCGAACTGGCCGGCGTCGACGTACCGGTCATCGGTCAAGGCACCTGGCGCATGGGCGAAGATCCCTCGCAACACAACAAGGAAGTCGCCGCGCTGCGCCTGGGCATCGAGCTGGGCATGACCCTGATTGACACCGCCGAGATGTATGCCGAAGGCGGCGCGGAGGAAGTGGTGGGTGAAGCCATAACAGGCCTGCGCGACAAGGTCTTCCTGGTCAGCAAGGTCTACCCGCACAACGCCAGCCGCAAAGGCATCCCCCAGGCCTGCGAACGCAGCCTGCGGCGCTTGAACACCGATTACATCGATTTATACCTGCTGCATTGGCGCGGCCAGTATCCGCTCGAGGAAACCGTCGCAGCCTTCGAACGCCTGCGAGAAGATGGCAAAATCGGCCGTTGGGGCGTGTCCAATTTCGACGTTGACGACCTGGAGGAATTGAACTCACCGGCCTGCGCTACCAACCAGGTGCTGTACAACCTGGAAGAGCGCGGCATCGAATTTGATCTTCTGCCCTGGTGTCAACAGCATCAGCAGCCGTTGATGGCATACTGTCCCATCGGTCAGGGAGGAACGATGCTGACCCATCCGGCGCTCAGGCAGATTGCCGCCCGTCACGCCGCGACGCCGGCTCAGATAGCACTGGCATGGATTCTGCGACAGACAAGCGTGATCGCCATCCCCAAAGCGGTCGCTCCTGAACATGTGCAACTGAATGCGCAGGCCGCACAACTGCGGCTCGACGGCGAGGACTTGAAGGCGCTGGACCACGCGTTTCACGCGCCACAACGCAAGCACCGGTTGGCCATGGTCTGAGCCATCGCGGTACTGTCAGAGGGCTTCTGCATGAGAAGCACTGATCAGCTCGACGACTTCAATTTGCCACGCTTTGTGCAAGCACAAGACCCCGTGTTCGAGTGGGTCCGGGAAGAGTTGAAAGCCGGCCGCAAGCGCCGGCACTGGATGTGGTTCGTTTTTCCGCAGTTCGCCGGATTGGGCGGTAGCCAGATGTCTCGACATTACGCGATCCGCTCCCGCGAGGAAGCCGTGGCCTACCTTGAGCATCCAACGCTGGGCGCTCGACTGCGAACCTGCACTCAATTGGTCCTGGACATCAAACAACGCTCGATCGCCGAGATTTTCGGACACCCCGACAACCTCAAGTTTCACTCGTCGATGACCCTGTTCGCCCAAATCGCCCCCAAGGGCAGCGTGTTCCATAAGGCACTGGATCAATACTTTCACGGCATACGGGATGACTGGACGCTGCAGCTGCTGGACTCAAAACAAGCCCAGTTGCCCACCAATCAAGGTTGAAAAGTCGTCGTCCACGAAGGGCAGAATCGCATCCGCCACCGGTTGCAATTGCCGGGTGACGTAATGGTCGTAGTCGATGGGCGCGCTGCGAATCTCCAGCGGTTCGGGCCCGGCGACGCTGATCACGTAGCTGATCCAGCCGCCGTTCTGGTATTGCCGGGGGCGGCCCTGCTGGTCGTTGTAGTCATCGGCGATCCGCGCCGCACGGACGTGGGGCGGCACGTTGCGTTCATAGTCATCCAGAGTACGGCGCAGGCGCTTGCGGTAGATCAGGCGGTCGTCGAACTCGCCGGCCAGGGTCTTGCGCACGTAGTCGCGCACGTAATCCTGATACGGCTGGCGATGGAAAATCCGTGAGTACAGTTCCTGCTGGAATTGCCGGGCCAGCGGCGACCAGTCGGTGCGCACGGTTTCCAGGCCCTTGTAGACCATTTCGTCAGTGCCATCGGCGCGGGTGACCAGCCCGGCGTAACGCTTCTTGCTGCCCTCCTCGGCGCCACGAATCGTCGGCATCAGAAAGCGTTTGTAGTGGGTCTCGAACTGCAATTCCAGGGCGCTTTCCAGCCCGTATTCCTGTTGCACATGTTCGCGCCACCATTGGTTGACGTGGTCCACCAGCGCGCGGCCGATCTGCGCGGCCTCTTCCTGGCCGTGGGCACGACGCAGCCAGACGAACGTCGAATCGGTGTCGCCGTAAATCACCGTGTGCCCCTGGGCTTCGATCAGCTGCCGGGTGCGCAGCATGATCTCGTGGCCGCGCAAGGTGATGGACGACGCCAGGCGCGTATCGAAGAAGCGACAGCCGCTGGAACCGAGCACTCCATAGAAGGCGTTCATGATGATCTTCAGCGCTTGCGACAACGGCGCGTTGTGCTCGCGCTTGGCGGTCTCGCGGCCTTCGGCTACCCGCGCGACGATCGCCGGCAGGCAATGCCGGGTCCTGGAAAAACGCGCACCGCGAAAACCCGGCACAGACTCGCTGTCTTCGGGATGCTGCAAGCCTTCGATCAGCCCGACCGGATCAATCAGGAAAGTGCGGATAATCGACGGATAGAGGCTTTTGTAGTCGAGTACCAGCACCGACTCGTACAGGCCCGGCTGCGAATCCATGACAAAACCGCCGGGGCTGGCCTGCGCGGGCTTGTTGCCCAGATTCGGCGCCACGAAACCCTGTCGGTGCATCAGCGGCATGTACAGGTGGGTGAACGCCGCCACCGAACCGCCACTGCGGTCCGCCGGCAAACCGGTGACGCTGGCCCGTTCCAGGAGGAAGGTCAGCAGCTCGGTCTTGGCGAAAATCCGCGTCACCAGCTCGCAGTCCTTGAGGTTGTACGTGGCGAGTGCCGGCTTGTCCTCGACGAACATGCGGTTGATTTCGTCCATGCGCTGGTACGGCGTGCTGATCGCCTTGCCCTCGCCGAGCAGGGTTTGCGCGACGTTTTCCAGGCTGAACGAGGGGAAGCTCCAGGTCGCCGAGCGCAGGGATTCGATGCCGTCGATGATCAACCGGCCGGCGGCGGAGGCGAAGTAATGGTTGCGGCTGCCGTGTTCGCGCCACTGCATTTCTTCGCCGCCACGCCCCAGTTTCAGCGGTACACCCAACTGACGGGCGTGCTGGTGCAGCACGCGCAGGTCGAACTGCACGACGTTCCAGCCAATGATCGCGTCGGGGTCATGGCGGGCGAACCATTCGTTGAGCTTTTTCAGCAGGACGGTTCGGGAGTCGCAGTAGTCGAGCTGGAAATCCACCGCGCTGTCATCGCCATTGGGCGGACCAAGCATGTAGACCTGGCGCTCGCCACAGCCTTCCAGGGCAATGGAATACAACTCGCCCTGAGCCGTGGTTTCGATGTCCAGGGACACCAGCCTGAGGTTGGGCCGGTAGTCGGGAGCGGGTTTCATCTGCGCGTCGAGCAGCAGGCCTTCGGACCCTGGCGTGCCACCAAAAAGGACCGGCGCGGTGATGAAGCGCTCCATCATGTAGCGTTCCGGCGGGCGCACGTCGGCTTCGAACATCTCGACGCCGGCTTTGCGCAGCGCGGTTTCCAGGCGCATCAACTGACCATGTTGCTGGCAATACAGGCCGAGCACCGGGCGGTGCTCGAAATCCTGAAGGGCCAATGGCTTGAGCTCGACATTTTTTTCGCCGCGCAAAACAGCCTCGGCTTGCTCGCGCCGGGCCGCCGGGATAAATGCCACCGACGGTTGATGTGGCAGACGGATACGTTGGGGACCGGCGTCGGTCGCCAGCCAGAACTCGACTTGCGTACCGGCCGGGGTGTCGCGCCAATGCCGGGTCAGGACGAAGCCCTGCTGTAAATCCACCACTGCAACCTCAAGATTTGATTCAAGCGGCAATTCTACGCGTCATCGCGGGGGATAGCCCTCTCTGAGCTGAATGCAACCCCTTTGGGAGCGAGCTTGCTCGCGATGGCGGTGCATCCGTCGCCGCTTGTATTGGCTGACCCTGCGCTATCGCAAGCAAGCTCACTCCCACAGGGGGCTGAGATCAGCCCATGGATCAGCGAAAAACTTCCGGTTAACCGAAAAAAATCCGTCGAATGACGTTTTTTGCGCGTTATCTGCCGCTTTCCGCCTTGCCCTCGGCGCCTGGGTCTACGATTCTTCAATAACAACGACAACACCTGAGAAGCCATCATGAAAACCGTCGCCCAACTGCTCAAGTTGAAAGATCAGAAAAATCAGGAAGTGCACCAGATCAAACCCGATCACATGGTGCTCGAAGCCCTGATGAAGATGGCCGAAAAAAACGTCGGCGCCTTGTTGGTGGTGGAGAATGACGAAGTGCTGGGGATCATCAGCGAGCGGGACTACGCGCGCAAACTGGTGCTGCATGGCCGTTCTTCGGTGGGCACGCCGGTTCGCGACATCATGGTGTCGCCGGTGATCACCGTGGACACCCATCAAACCGTTGATACCTGCCTGGGCATCATGTCCGACAGACGCCTGCGCCACCTGCCTGTGGTGGAAAACGGCAAGTTGATCGGCTTGCTGTCGATCGGTGACCTGGTCAAGGAAGCCATCGCCGAACAGGCTGAATTGATTCGCCAGTTGGAGCAGTACATTCGCGGCGAGTGACTCTGAAATTACGCAGTTCCCCTGTGGGAGCGAGCAGGCTCGCTTCCACTTTTGATTTGCCTGGTTTTCAGGTTGGCCAATGCCGGGCGAAAACCGGTGCCAGCGTCGGGTGGCGGTCGATTCGCGTCAGCCACGCATAAAAACCGGGTCGGGCATTGCGCAGATGCTCACGACTGCCCGCCCATCGCGTCACCACCGCCGCCAGCACATCCAGCGCCCCAGGCGTCTCGTCGTCCAGGTACAACTCGCCCGAGAACTGATCGGCAAACACCTCCCAACTCCAGTGCAACCGTCGACGGGCGCCGGCCATGAGGTTTTCCATGGCCGATTGATTCGGCTCGATCAGCCAGCGCTCGGGGTAATCGATGATGCCGATGGCCGCATAGCAATTGCTGACGATGTACACCAGGCCCCGGATCGCTTGATCACGCTCGGCGGGCGTGTTCGACAGCAGGTTTGACTCGGGAAACGCGAGCCCCAGATGAATCAGGATCGCCGCGCTTTCGGTGAGGACGCTGCCGTCGGGCAATTGCAAGGTGGGAATCTGCTTGAGCGGGTTGAGTTTCTCCAGGGCTTTGGCAGCCTCCGCAGACGACTCGACGTCGATAAAGCGATAAGGGATTTCACAGAGTTCGAGGGCGGCCTCTATCGCGGCGGCGCCGGAGTTCTGGTGTCCGTAGAGCTGGTACATAAGCACCCCCCTTCAAGAGTGTCTCTTTGTAGCATCTGATACTGACCATGCTGGAAAATTTCTTTTTATGCCACTGCATCCAAATCGCTTTCCGATGGGTAGTACCAGTAGCAGCCCCTGAGGCTGCCGAGCAGATTACTCATTTACGGAGCGCTATTCATGAATGCCAAACAGCTGATTTGCCTTGCCGGTTTGTTCGTCGCGGGCCCAATGGCCTACGCCCAGTCAGGTCTGCCCGACAGTATCAAGGTCCCGGACGGGCACAAGGTCGCCCTGGAAACCACCGGTGTCGGCGAGATCACTTACGAATGCCGTGACAAGGTCAATGCCGCCGGCCAGACCGAATGGTTCTTTGTCGGCCCCAAAGCGGTACTCAATGATCGCAGCGGCAAACAGGTCGGCACCTATTTCGGACCGCCCGCCACCTGGCAGGCGAAAGACGGTTCGAAAGTCACCGGCACTCAACTGGCTGTCGCGCCTTCGAGTCCGGGCAACCTGCCCTATCAATTGGTCAAGGCCAACCCGGCCGAAGGAAAAGGCGCAATGACCGGCGTCAGCTACATCCAGCGCGTCGCCCTCAAAGGTGGCGTGGCTCCGAGCGCTGAATGCTCGGCGGCCAACAAGGGCAAGCAAGAAATAGTGAAGTACCAGGCGGATTACATTTTTTGGGCGGCCAACTGAAACCAGACCTGCGGGAAATTGGTCTACGCTGCTCAGCATTGGCCCCGGTCCGATGGCCCGGGGCTGCTGCCCATTATTGACGGCTGAACTCAGTGTCCTTACCCGAAACTCTTTTCGATTACGAAGCCCATATCGCCGCCTGCGCTCGCGGTGAGCGTCAGGCCCTGCGTGATTTGTATGTGCAGGAGAGTCCGCGCCTGCTGGGCGTTGCCAAACGCCTGGTGCGTGACACTGCGCTGGCGGAAGACATCGTCCACGATGCCTTCATCAAGATATGGAATGGCGCCGCGCAGTTCGACCCGGCGCGAGGGTCGGCGCGGGGGTGGATATTCAGTTTGACGCGGCATCTGGCCCTGAATTTCATCCGTGACAACAGCCGCGAGATTCAAGGTGATTTCGATGGGGTGGACGACACGGCAACCTTCGATGCCCAGGCTCATTCCGGGCGCATTCATCAATGCCTGGAGCAACTGGAGCCTGCAAGGCGCGCCTGTATCCTGCATGCCTACGTCGACGGGTATTCTCATACTGAAATCTCACACAAACTCGGCACCCCGCTGGGCACCGTCAAAGCCTGGATCAAGCGGAGCCTGACGGCACTGCGGGAGTGCATGGGATGATCAGCAAACCGACGAATGAAACCCCGGAAGAACTCGACGAACTGGCCAGCGAATATGTGTTGGGCACCCTGTCCGCAGAGCTTCGCACCCAGGTCCGACAGCGCCTGCCCGACGAACCTGAGTTACGGGCCGCCGTCGACGCCTGGGAGCGTCGCCTGCTCGGCCTGACCGATCTGGCAGAACCTCACCCGCCGTCACCCTACCTTTGGCAGCGTATCGAGCGCAGCGTGAACAAGGTGACACGGCCACCGTCGCTCATCGCGGCTCAGTCTTTATCCTGGTGGAATCTGTTGCCGCTCTGGCGCGGGCTCGCTGGTGCAGGGCTGGCGGCCACGTTGCTGCTCGGCGCCTTGATGCTGACGCAAACCACCGTCAAGCCTACCTACCTGGTGGTGTTGGTCGGCCCCCAGGACAAGGCACCTGGCTGGGTGATCCAGGCCAGCAACCCGAGGGAAATCCAGCTGATTCCGCTGGGTGTCATTGAGGTCCCGGCCGACAAGGCGCTCGAGTTCTGGACCAAGGCCGATGACTGGCAAGGACCGGTGTCTCTGGGCTTGGTCAAACCGGGACAGACCCTATCGATTCCGCTCGACAAATTGCCGCCACTGCAACCCAATCAACTGTTCGAGCTGACCCTGGAAAATCCGCAGGGCTCACCGATCGGCAAGCCGACCGGGCCGATTCAATTCATCGGTCGGGCAGTGAAAGTCATCTGAGCGCGATCAACCGAGCGCCGCGATCAACTCCGCCGTCGTGACAATCGAGTGGGCATACGTCGGTCCATTGATCTCATGCGCGGCGTGCATGGCCTCGGCACTGAACGCGGCCGTGGCGTCGCGCACCAGCGTGACGTGATAGCCCAGTTCGGCGGCGAACCTGGCGGTGCTTTCGATGCACGTATTGGCGAGCATCCCCACCACCACAACCTTGTTGATCCCGTGCTGTTTGAGCAGATAGTCCAGATCGGTGTTGGCAAAACCACTGCCGCCCCAGTGTTCCTTGACGATCACGTCACCGGCCTGTGGCTGGAAATCCGGGTGCCATTCCCCGCCCCAGGTTCCGGCGGCAAATACTTGCGCACGGCTGGCGCTTTGTTGATAGGGAGTGGGGTGTTTCCAGTGCGCCAGTTCATCGGGCTCGGCGCGGTGATGCGGAACATAGAAAACCTGGATGCCGGCCTTGCGAACAGCCGCCACCACGGTTTTCAGGTTGGCCAGCGTACCGACGCTATCAGCCACCGGTTGAGCGCGGCCATGCAGTTTGCCGCCTTCGCTGAGGAAGTCGTTGTAAGGATCCACCAGCAGCAGGCCGGTGTGCTCGGGAGCATAGGAAGTGGCACTCATGATCGACTCCTCGAAGGCAAAGGCACGCGCCAGCTATCCAGTGTAGAAGCGCCGATCGACCCCGCCGCCGCCATCCGACGACTGAACCATCACGCCCGCGTGAGGGGGATCGTGTCACCTATCAATGCCGTCGATGTTCACCATCACCTCAATGAAGTTCTCTTAAAAACTCCGGGGCGTAACATCGCCTCCATACCAAACAACTACACCCCGGAGCACACCATCATGAAACGCCAAATCCTTCTCAGCATCGCTTTCTCGGTTTTTGCAGTTAACGCTTTCGCCGCTTCTTCTGCTCACCCGGTCGTCGCTGAAGGCGGCTCGGATCGTCTGATTGAAAGCCGCGTGGCTGAAGGTGGTTCCGACCATCTGATCGAAAACCGCGTTGCTGAAGGTGGTTCCGATCGCCTGATCGAAAACCGCGTTGCTGAAGGTGGTTCCGACCGTCTGATCGAAAACCGCGTTGCTGAAGGTGGTTCCGACCGTCTGATCGAAAACCGCGTCGCTGAAGGTGGTTCTGACCGTCTGATCGAAAACCGCGTCGCTGAAGGTGGTTCCGACC
>NZ_JASCOM010000239.1:0-9013 GCF_029959925.1 Pseudomonas sp. PS02303 | reverse complement strand
GGCAAGCCTCGCGCCTACAGGTTGTCGGTGCCCTCTGTAGGAGCGAGGCTTGCCCGCGAAGAGGCCAGTCCAGACACAGTAAAACTTCAGCCCCGAACCAGACTCCGCACCGCCGAAATCTCCGGCACTTCCCGCCGATTCATGTACACCCGCAACGGCTCGGTCACATTGATCCGGTCATCAATATTCTGATCCAGCAACAATTGAATCAACTCACGCTTGAGCGTCATGGCCTGCCCAGGCCCCGGCGCCCAGACAAATTCACTGGTGGGAATGATCCCGTCATCCGCCACGTCCATACCAAACGAGTCTTCGCTGAAACGCACAATGTAGTGGCCAGTTTTGCGATTGAGGCCAACGAAGCCTTTGAGTTGGTCGGCGGCCTGGCAGATAAGCTCGGAAGTGATGCGCATATAAACCTCACAAAAGGTCGTTAACGACCGGTGAACGATGGTTTACACGCAAGGACAGGCATTCGGATTTCCCTCTGCCGGGGAAACGCCGGGGCCAAGAGTACTGCAAAGAAGCGCACAAAAGCGCTGAAAAAATCTGCTTTAAACACGTTTATGTCGGTCTGGCGATAGCGCTGGCGGCGCTCAGTTGTTAAAAGAGACGTCTTTGAAAATTCAACGCGAAAGGACCTCGACCATGCCTGTTACCTTCACCAAAAGCGCCCTGCTGCTGAGCATGCTGCTGGGCTTCGGCCAGGCACAGGCCGCCAACGAGCCCAGCCCGACTGCACTGGCCACCCGTTTGGGCATCCCGCACCCGGCGGTCATCGCCCACCGCGGCGCATCCTACGATGCACCGGAATCCACTGCCGCGTCTTACAGACTGGCCCGTGATCTGGGCGCCGATTACCTGGAACTGGACCTGCAACGCAGCAAGGACGGCGTGCTGTTCGCCCTGCACGACAACAACCTGCAACGCACCACCGACGTTGCCACCAAATTCCCCGATCGCAAGGACAGCCCGGCCAACGCGTTCACCCTCGCCGAACTGAAAACCCTGGATGCCGGCAGCTGGTTCAACGCCGCGTACCCGGATCGCGCACGTCCGTCCTTCGTCGGCCTGAAGATCCTGACCCTCGACGAAATCATCGACATCGCCCAGGGCAATCCGCTGCACAAACCCGGCCTGTACATCGAAACCAAAGAACCAAAGCAATTCCCCGGCCTCGAACGCGACCTCAAGGACAAATTGCAGGATCGCGGCTGGCTGAGCCCGGCCGGTTCCAAACTGGCGAAAAGCAATCTGGCGGTCGGCCAGGGCAAGGGCAAAGTCGTGCTGCAAACCTTCGAGAAGAGCAGCCTCGAACTGCTAGAGAAGGAAATGCCGCAAGTGCCGAAGATCCTGCTGCTGTGGGTCGGCGAAGGCAGTATCGAGCCTAAGTCCAAAGTGACGTTTGCCGAGTCCGGCGACAAGGACAAGGCCACCTACTACGCCAAACAGGAACCGAAAGACAAAGCCGAATTCCAGCAATGGGTCGAGTACGCCAAGGCCCAGGGTGCGATCGGCACCGGTCCTTCGGCCGCGTTGACCAAGGGTGGCGATCAGAGCTATTCGGACCTGGTGAAACCGTGGATGAACCAGTACACCCACGATCAAGGCCTGCTGGTGCACGCCTACACCATCGACGAAGCGGTTGATTACCAGAAAGTCATGGACGCCGGCGTCGATGGCATCTTCACCAACCGCGCCAGTGAATTGCTGAAGTTCTACAAGCGCCCGGCGGCCGGGACGGTGGCGCAGTTGCTGCAGAACAACGGGTACTGATCGCTAGCTGACACGACACCGCGTCATCTTCTTCGCGGGCAAGCCTCGCTCCTACGGGTTCTGAGTCGATCACAAATAATGCGACCGCCCCAAATCCCGTAGGAGCGAGTGATGCGGCAAGCCGACTTGCCCGCGAAATCTTCCAAACGACACGGTGATTGGAATTAAGGGTGAATTAAGTTGCCACAGTTAATCTGGACTCACTTAAACAGATCACCCCAAGGAATGAACCCATGAAAACCCTGACTGCCCTGTTCACCGCTGCTGCCCTGACCCTCACCGCTGGCCTGGCTCAGGCTGACGTTCGTGTCGACCAGATCCCTGAGCTGGTCAAGAGCGGCAAGATCAAGCCACTGGAAGAAATGAACCAGGAGGCACTGAAACGGCACCCAGGCGCGATCATCACCGACACGGATCTGGACAACCACTTCAACAACTACGAGTACGAAGTGGAACTGAAAACCGCTGACGGCAAAGAATTCGACGTGGACTTCGATGCCACCACCGGCAAAGTCCTGAGCGACAAACAAGACACCTGATACCCGTATCAAACAAAGCCGCACGATCTTCGGATCGTGCGGCTTTTTTGCATGCCGGATTCGCATAATCAACACGCGCCAACTCGGCGGTAGCCCGCTAGAATCCCTCAACGGTGATTATGTAGAGATGGATTGAGATGGGGCAAACAGCGGCAGCAGACATCGCCACGATCGGCCGGATCAGCGCGGTGCCGGCGATTCTCCAGGTGATCCGTGAATTGACGGGGCTGCGCTTCGCCGCGGTGGCGCGTGTCACTGAAGACTCGTGGACCGCTTGCGCCGTACTCGATCAGCTGGACTTCGGCTTGCAGGTCGGCGGTGAGCTGGAGGTGGTCACCACCTTGTGCCACGAAATTCGCCAGGCGCATCAGTCGGTGGTGATCGACAAGGCCAGTGAAGACCCGCTTTACCGCGATCACCACACGCCTCGCCTCTATCAATTCGAAAGCTATATTTCGGTGCCGATCTTTCGCCCCGACGGACGCTTTTTCGGCACCATCTGCGCTCTTGATCCCAATCCTGCATCGCTCAAATCCAGCACGATCCAGAGCACCATGGAATCCTTTGCGCGAATGCTGGCGTTGCAGATCGAGGCGGAAGAGAACCTGCAAAAAACCGAAGCGGCATTGATGGCGGAACGCAAAAACACCGCGTTGCGCGAACAGTTCATCGCCGTGCTCGGCCATGACCTGCGCAACCCGTTGTTCGCGATCAGTGCCGGCGCCGAAATGCTCTTGCGCAAGCTTCCCGACCCGGCGAATCAGCAACGGGCCCGGCACATTCTGACCAGTGCCCGGCGCGCGACCCGACTGGTCGATGATGTGCTGGATTTCGCTCGTGGTTCGTTGGGCAGTGGCATTCCGGTGGACATCGCACCGTGCCCGGACCTGGGCGACGCCTTGCGGCACGTGATTTCAGAAGTCCAGAACATCTATCCCCAACGCACCCTTCGCATGTCCATTGGCGAGCTGCACGGCATTCAGTGCGATCGCGAGCGGGTCGCGCAATTGCTTTCCAATCTGGTGGCGAACGCCGTTGCCCACGGCGACCCCGAGGGCTGGGTAGACGTGAGCGCGCAGATCCACGACGGGCAGTTCGTGCTGAGCGTGACGAATCAGGGGCTCATCGCCGAGGACGCGTTGCCCCATCTGTTTCGCCCCTACGCGCGACCGGCCCGCGGAACACCGCAGACCGGTCTCGGGTTGGGGTTGTACATCGCCAGTCAGATTGCGCAGTCCCATGGTGGAAAGCTGGAAGTGCGCTCGACAACGAAGGAAGGCACGCAGTTTGTTTTCAGCTTTCCGGTGCAGACAGTTCCGGGAAAAGCTTAAGTCGCAGCAATGACGTTGAAGTTAGAAACGGGCGATACAGCGACATTTCCAGAGTCGTCGGCTAGCGTGTAATTCGCCTTCACGGGACCAAGCTTAATGAACTGTTTTTCAATGTAAAAGTGCACACCTGCCACCTCTTCAACCACCGTGATTGTATGCGTGAACACCGACACGTCATTCCAGATCACTTCAAGCTTGTCCCCTTTTTTGTAGTTCTGGTTGCCTTCGACTAGCGCCCGCAAACCATTTTCGCCTACCGGTTCGGTGAGTTCGCCATCGTCACCCCCTTCTACTTTCAAACGACTTAATTGCAGATCCATAGACATAAAAACGCTCCTTGTGAATACAGCAGCGCCACTGCGCTGACAGCGTTATCAAACGCTCGTGCACGGCAATCGTCTACTGTCAGAACTAACAGGTGCCCCGTAAAACCGAACCAAAATGCCAGGCGCCCGACCAGCGGCGTAACCCTTATGGATCCGAGAGCGACGGGCGTACCGACTCGGTAACCGACCTGATACGCCGCCGTTTCCGTTACGCGCTCAGACGCGCCGTCACTTCATTCAACTGCCCCGACAACCCATGCAAATGACGGCCAGCCGCTTCGGTGCGCTGCACGTTGTCCAGGTTGGTGCTGGCGATGCTGGTGATTTCAGTGAGGTTGCGTGAAATGTCCTCGGCCACCGAGGTCTGTTCTTCGGCGGCGGTGGCGATCTGGCGGTTCATGTCGCGGATGGCTTCCACGGCATGGGTGATCCGCTCCAGCATGGCGCCGGCCTGGGTCACTTGCTCGACGCTTTCCTCACTGCGCGACTGGCCGCTTTCAATCGCCTGAGCCGCGTCCACCGCACCGGTTTGCACGGTCTGGATGATCTGGTTGATCTCGATGATCGACGCCGCCGTGCGCTGGGCCAGGCTGCGCACTTCATCGGCCACCACCGCAAAACCGCGCCCGGCTTCACCGGCACGGGCCGCTTCGATCGCCGCGTTGAGCGCCAGCAGGTTGGTTTGTTCGGCGATACCGCGAATCACTTCGAGCACCTTGCCGATGCGTCCGCTATCCGTTTCCAGTTGGCGGATGACCGTGGCGGTGTTGGCGATTTCGCCGCGCATCCGGGTGATGGTGTGAATGGTGCCCTGCATGACTTTTTCGCCGTGCTGGGCAGACTGGTCGGCATCGTCGGCGGCGCGTGCGGCATCGGCGGCGTGACGGGCGACTTCCTGTGCGGTGGCCGACATTTCGTTCATCGCCGTGGCCACCTGATCGGTGCGGTTGAACTGCTCATTGGTGCCGCTGGTCATGAGGCTGGCGATCGAGTTCAGCTCACTGCTGGCGCTGTCCAGGTCCTTGGCGCTGCGCTGCAAACGGCTGAACGTTTCGGCGAGGAAATCACGCAAAGTGTTGGCCGCAACCGCCAATTTACCCAGCTCATCCTGACGGGTGCTGGCCACGCGATCGGCAAACTTGCCCTGGCTGAGTTGCGCGACGTACTCGATCAGTTTGCGAATCGGTTCAATCAGGTTGCGGTTGACCAGCCACAGGCTCAACAGCCCGATCAACAGCCCCGAAACGAGCATCACAATGAGCCCCAGCAACACGGTGCGATCGGCTTCGGCACTGATTTGCTTCGACTGCTCGACACCCTGCTTGCGCAATTCGCTGACCAACTCGGTCATCTGTTCGCTGGTCGCACGGTCGACACCTTTGACCGCCGCGTCGCCTGCCGTCGGGTCGGCGCCCGCCGCCACGTAGGCGTCACGGCCCTTCTGATAGGCAGCGCCCAGCAAACGGTGTTCGTCACGCAGGCGTTCGATGCGGGTTTTCAGTTGCGGATCGATACCTTTTTGCACGGCCAGCTCACCGAGAATGCTCTGCACATCGCGCTGACGGTCTTCGAACTGTTTCCAATACTTGGCCAGGTCGGCCGGTTGCTTGCCACGCAGCAGGACGTTTTTCCATTCCTGAACCTGCACCTTGAATTGCAGGTTGGCTTCATCGATCAACTGCGAGGTGTGCAGCGGGCCTTCGATCAGGTTGGCGTAGCTCTGAACGCCGCTGGACAGAAAGTGAAAGCAAGCCAGGGCGATCAACAGTACCGCCAACAGGCTGCCGCTCAACAGGGCGAGAATTTGTGCTCTCAGGGATTTTTGCAGCATCGAGTGATACTCATGACAGGGGGGTGAGACACGCGGCAAACACAGCGTGAAAGGTGTCCGGACATCCCTGTCTGAAACTTGGCTCATGGCCGAAGCCGCGCAAGGTAACTTAAGCAAGATCGGCGTGCCAGAGCGGTTCTTGAATCCATTCCGACCACCGGCAATGCAATCGTTTGCGGTTATTTTTTCGTCACAAAAACGTCATCCACAGTTGCGATGATGCGGCTCAAGTGAACCTGTAAAAACCCGCGACAGGCGCCTCCCCTTGCGAGCTCCAATGAACCACAGCATCGACCAAAGCCATCGCGACCCGGACCTGTTCGGTCTGCTCTACGGTTTCAGTTTTCGCCCCGGTGAGCGGGGTCGGGAGATTGATTCGGCGAAAGCGCTGCAATGCCTGCAACAGCCGGACGAGAGCGATGAATTCCTGTGGCTGCACCTGAACCTGGCGCATGCCGCGTGTGAGCGCTGGATGAAAAGCCATCTGGCATTGCCGGACGAGTTTTTCGAAGCCTTGCACGAAGGGTCTCGATCCACGCGCATCGAGCATGTGGATTCGGCGTTGCTGGCGGTGGTCAACGATGTGGTGTTCAACCTCAGCAGCATGGTGTCGTCGGATGTGTCGACGCTGTGGGTGTGCGCCCGCAGCCGGCTGATCATCAGCGCCCGCCTGCAACCGCTGCACTCGGTGGACAAGCTGCGCTCGTCGGTGAAGGCCGGCGAGTGCTTTCGTTCACCGCTGGAATTGCTGGTGCATTTGCTCCGCGATCAGGGCGAGGTACTGACCCAGATCGTGCGCAAGACCAGCCTCAGTGTCGATCAGATCGAAGATGAATTGCTGTCCTCGCGGCTGTCGACCAACCGTGCGGAACTGGGTGCCAATCGCCGGGTGCTGGTGCGCCTGCAACGGCTGCTGGCGCTGGAGCCCGGTTCGTTGTTGCGATTGCTCAACCGGCCGCCGCACTGGTTGCAGAAGGAAGACGTGAAGGAGTTGCGCAAGTCCACCGAGGAATTTGCGCTGATCATCAACGACCTCACGGCGCTGGGTGAGCGGATCAAGCTGTTGCAGGAAGAGATCGCGGCCAACCTGAACGAACAGAGCAACCGCACGCTGTTCACCCTGACCGTGGTGACGGTGCTGGCGCTGCCGATCAACATCATTGCCGGTTTTTTTGGCATGAATGTGGGTGGGGTGCCGTTGTCGGGGGATCCGGAGGGGTTCTGGATTCTGGTGGCACTGGTGGCGACGTTTACCGTGATTGCGGGGCGTTGGGCGTTTCGCAAACGCCAGGATTATTGAGCCTTTGCCCCATCCCCTGTAGGAGCGAGGCTTGCCCGCGAAGGCGTTTTACCTGATACATCGCTTTCGCGAGCAAGCCTCGCGCCTACAGGGACCGGGTGAATTCTGATTAACGGATCAGCAAAAAAACCAA
Source organism: Pseudomonas sp. PS02303 (assembly GCF_029959925.1). Lineage (NCBI taxonomy): Bacteria > Pseudomonadati > Pseudomonadota > Gammaproteobacteria > Pseudomonadales > Pseudomonadaceae > Pseudomonas > Pseudomonas sp. PS02303. Next base: position 1,777 of record NZ_JASCOM010000239.1, on the reverse strand, counting down.
ACCCTGATCTAGGGCAGTTTCTCTGTAACATTTGGCAACGATCATGACAGACACTCCTTCCTTCCTCAGGATTGTCTGTCATGGCTACGCCCTCCTACACCGCCCAAACCCAGGCTCCCGCCCGCAGTGCCAGGCCTCAACTCGATAAAAAACCCAGCCTGCTCACCCTCGTGGTGTTTTTCGGAGTGCTGGCCAGCGGGTTGTTGTTCACCGCCTACAGCCTGATGCACGACATGAGCGAACTCGGCACGGAGGTCACCACCTGGACGCCGTTTCTGCTGTTGGGCGTGGCGCTGCTGATCGCTCTGGGCTTTGAGTTCGTCAACGGTTTCCACGACACCGCCAACGCCGTGGCCACGGTGATTTACACCAACTCGATGCCGCCGAATTTCGCGGTGGCCTGGTCCGGGTTTTTCAACTTCCTCGGGGTGCTGCTGTCGAGTGGCGCGGTGGCGTTCGGCATCATCGCCCTGCTGCCCGTGGAACTGATTCTGCAAGTCGGGTCCTCCGCCGGCTTCGCGATGATCTTCGCCCTGTTGATCGCGGCGATCCTGTGGAACCTCGGCACGTGGTGGCTGGGCTTGCCGGCCTCGTCGTCGCACACCTTGATCGGTTCGATCATCGGCGTCGGTGTGGCCAATGCCCTGATGCACGGCCACGACGGCACCAGCGGCGTGGACTGGGCTCAAGCGACCAAGATCGGCTATGCGTTACTGTTGTCGCCGCTGGTCGGCTTCGGTTTTGCCGCGCTGTTGCTGCTGGCCTTGCGTGCGTTCGTCAAGAATCGCGCGCTGTACAAGGCGCCCGTCGGCAACACGCCACCGCCGTGGTGGATTCGCGGCATGTTGATTGTGACCTGCACCGGGGTCTCGTTCGCCCACGGTTCCAACGACGGCCAAAAAGGCATGGGCCTGATCATGCTGATTCTGGTCGGCACGCTGCCGATGGCCTATGCGCTGAACCGCACCATGCCGGCCGATCAGGCGCTGCAGTTCGCCGCCGTCGCCGAAGTCACCCAGCAAGCGCTGGTCAAAAGCGTGCCGATGCCGGCCCCCGCCGATCCGCGCCCGATCCTCTCTGAATACGTGCGCAGCAAGGAAGCCACACCGCAACTGATCCCGGCCCTCGCCGCCCTTACGGGCAGTATCGGCGCAGAGGTCAAGGGTTATGGCTCGCTGTCCAAAGTACCGGCCGAAGCCGTGGGCAACGTGCGTAACGACATGTACCTGACCAGCGAAACCATTCGCCTGATGGACAAGAACAAAGTCGGCCACTTCGACGCCGACACCACCGGCAAGCTGCAACTGTTCAAGCAACAGATCGACAACTCGACGCGCTTTATTCCGCTGTGGGTGAAGATCGCGGTGGCGATTGCGCTCGGGCTGGGCACCATGGTCGGCTGGAAGCGCATCGTGGTGACGGTCGGCGAAAAGATCGGCAAGACCCACCTGACCTACGCGCAAGGCGCCTCGGCGGAAACCGTGGCCATGCTGACCATCGGCGCAGCGGACATGTTCGGCTTGCCGGTGTCGACCACTCACGTGTTGTCCTCGGGCGTGGCCGGGAGCATGGTCGCCAACGGCGGTGGCTTGCAGATGAAGACCATCCGCAACCTGCTGATGGCGTGGGTGCTGACCTTGCCGGCGGCGATTGTGCTGTCAGGCAGCCTGTATTGGTTGTTCACCCAAATCTTCTAGCCCCAACACATAACCCTGTAGGCGCGAGTGGTGCGAAAATCCGACTTGCCCGCGCAGAACCCTAAACCCGGGGGTGGGGG
>NZ_JASCOM010000238.1:0-9032 GCF_029959925.1 Pseudomonas sp. PS02303 | reverse complement strand
CTCCGGTGACCGGCTCGCCGGTTGTCGTGACCTTGTCCAACGGCCAGACCATCACCATTCCGGTCGGCTCGAGCAGCGCCAGTGTGGACTTCATAACGCCAAACGACGCATTGGCGGGCGGTGGTTCTCTGAGCGTGAAAATCGACGACGCGAAGGGTGGCAACTACGAGAAGCTGGACATCGACGGCAAGTCGGCAGACACCTCGATTACTGATTCCGCAGACACCACCACCGTCAGCCTGAGCGCTACCGACTCGGTCGCGGAAGGCGGTTCGATTGTCTATACCGCGACGTTGACCAATGCTGCCGGCACCCCGGTCACTGTGAACCTGTCGAACGGTGCCGTGATCACCATCGCGGCCGGCGCGACGGTCGGCTCCGTGACGGTCAAGGCGCCTGCCGATGACGTCTACAAAGATGCCGGAAAAGTCGAAGCGACCATCAAAGACGCGACTGGCGGCAACTTCGAAAACCTGGTCACCAGCCCGGGAGCGGCGGTTACTGAAGTCACTGACACGATCAATACGTCGACCGTCAGCCTGACTGCAACTTCCTCTGTCGCCGAAGGCGGCAACGTGGTCTACACCGCTTCCGTCACCGCGCCGGTCACCGGTTCGCCGGTCGTCGTGACCTTGTCCAATGGCGAAAAAATCACCATTGCGGTCGGCGAAAGTAACGCCTCGATCACCGTCAAAGCGCCGAACGATGCCTTGGTCGGCCACGAGCCGCTGACCAACGCCATCAAGGATGTGACGGGGGGCAATTACGAGAGCCTGGTCGCCGACAAGACCCCGACCTCGACCGCCATCAGTGACACCCTGGACACCACCAAAGTGACCATGACCGCCAGCAACTACGTGGTCGAGGGCGGCACCATTACGTACACCGTCAACCTCAGCAATGCCGCCGGCACCGACATGACGGTCAAACTGAGCAACGGCGAGAGCGTCTTGATCAAGGCCGGCGACAAGTCGGGCCTCATCACCGTTCCGGCGCCGAGCGATGACGTCTACAAGGACGGCAGCAAAATCACCGTTGGCATCGCCAGCACCGACGGCGGCAATTTCGAAAAACTCGACGTCAGCAAAACCACGCACACCACCACCGTCAACGACACCGTGGATACCACCACGCTCAAGCTCAGTGCCGATGTGAGCACCGTCGGCGAAGGTGGTCAGATCAACTACACCGCCACGTTGAGCCATCCTGCCGACACGGCCATGACCGTGACCCTGAATAACGGTCTGGTGATCAACATCAAGGCCGGCGAGTCCAGCGGTTCGGCGCCGTACACCGTGCCAAATGACGTCTACACCGGCGCCTCGCCTGTTCGGGCAGCGATCGCAGACAGCACGGGCGGCAACTTCGAAAAACTCGACACCGACCGCTCCGCCGTCGTCACCAAAGTGACCGACAGCGCGGACGCCACGACGTTGAGCTTGAGCGCTACTGATTCGGTCGCTGAAGGCGGTTCGATCGTCTACACCGCTAACGTGACCAACGCGGCCGGCACGCCGGTCACCGTCACCCTTTCGAACGGCGCGGTGATCACCATCGCCGCCGGCGCCACCAGCGGCTCCGTGACCGTCAAGGCTCCGGCCGATGACGTCTACAAAGACGCCGGCAAAGTCGAAGCGACCATCAAGGATGCCACTGGCGGCAACTTTGAGAACCTGGTGAAAGACCCGGCTGCCGCTGTGACCAGCGTCACCGACACGATCGACACCTCGACCGTCAGCCTGACCGCCACGCCTTCCGTGGTCGAAGGCGGCACCGTGGTTTACACCGCATCCGTCTCTGCACCAGTGACCGGTTCGCCAGTAGTGGTGACCCTCTCCAACAACCAGACCATCACCATTCCAGTTGGCTCGAGCAGCGCCAGCGTGAACTACGTTGCGCCAAACGATGCCCTGGCGGGCGGCGGCTCGCTGAGCGTCAAGATTGATGATGCGAAGGGCGGCAATTACGAGAAGCTGGACGTCGACGGCAAGTCGGCGGATACCTCGGTCACCGACTCGGCGGACACCACCACACTCAGCCTGACAGCAACCGACTCGGTCGCTGAAGGCGGTTCGATCGTCTACACCGCCAACCTGACCAGCGCGGCCGGCACGCCGGTCACCGTGAACCTGAGCAACGGCGCCGTCATCACCATCGCCGCCGGCGCCACCAGCGGCTCCGTGACCGTCAAGGCACCGGCCGATGACGTCTACAAAGACGCCGGCAAAGTCGAAGCAACCATCAAGGATGCCACTGGCGGCAACTTTGAGAACTTGGTTAAAGACCCGGCTGCCGCTGTGACCAGCGTCACCGACACGATCGACACCTCGACCGTCAGCCTGACCGTCACGCCTTCCGTGGTCGAAGGCGGCACCGTGGTTTACACCGCATCCGTCTCTGCACCAGTGACCGGTTCGCCAGTAGTGGTGACCCTCTCCAACAACCAGACCATCACCATTCCAGTTGGCTCGAGCAGCGCCAGCGTGAACTACGTTGCGCCAAACGATGCCCTCGCGGGCGGCAGCTCGCTGAGCGTCAAAATCGACGACGCCAAGGGCGGTAACTACGAGAAGCTCGACGTCGATGGCAAGTCGGCGGACACCTCGGTCACCGACTCGGCGGACACCACCACACTCAGCCTGACAGCAACAGATTCGGTCGCTGAAGGCGGCTCGATCGTCTACACCGCGAACCTGACCCATGCGGCCGGCACACCAGTCACCGTAAACCTGTCGAACGGCGCGGTGATCACCATCGCCGCCGGCGCCACCAGCGGCTCCGTGACCGTCAAGGCGCCGGCCGATGACGTCTACAAGGATGCCGGCAAGGTCGAAGTCACCATCAAGGATGCCACTGGCGGCAACTTCGAAAACCTGGTCAAGGACCCGGCTGCCGCTGTGACCAGCGTCACTGACACGATCGACACTTCGACCGTCAGCCTGACCGCCACGCCTTCCGTGGTCGAAGGCGGCACCGTGGTGTACACCGCGTCCGTCACCGCGCCAGTGACCGGTTCGCCGGTTGTCGTGAGCTTGTCCAACGGCCAGACCATCACCATTCCGGTCGGTTCTAGCAGCGCCAGCGTGAACTACGTTGCGCCAAACGATGCCCTGGCGGGCGGCGGCTCCCTGAGCGTCAAGATCGACGACGCCAAGGGCGGTAACTACGAGAAGCTCGACGTCGATGGCAAGTCGGCTGACACCTCGGTCACCGACTCGGCGGACACCACCACGCTTAGCCTGACAGCAACCGATTCGGTCGCTGAAGGCGGTTCCATCGTCTACACCGCTAACCTGACCAACGCGGCCGGCACGCCGGTCACCGTCACCCTGAGCAACGGCGCCGTCATCACCATCGCCGCCAACGCCACCAGCGGCTCCGTGACCGTCAAGGCGCCGGCCGATGACGTCTACAAGGATGCCGGCAAGGTCGAAGTCACCATCAAGGACGCCACTGGCGGCAACTTTGAGAACTTGGTCAAGGACCCAGCGGCAGCGGTCACCGATGTGACCGACACCGTCGATACCTCGACCGTCAGCCTGACCGCGACTTCGTCCGTGGCCGAAGGCGGCACCGTGGTTTACACCGCATCCGTCTCTGCACCAGTGACCGGTTCGCCAGTAGTGGTGACCCTCTCCAACAACCAGACCATCACCATTCCGGTCGGCGCGAGCAGCGCCAGTGTGAACTTCATCGCACCGAACGATGCCTTGGCCGGCGGCAGCTCCCTGAGCGTCAAGATCGACGACGCCAAAGACGGTAACTACGAGAAGCTGGATGTCGATGGCAAGTCGGCCGACACCTCGGTCACCGATTCGGCAGACACCACCACTCTGAGCCTCACAGCAACCAATTCGGTCGCCGAAGGCGGTTCGATCGTCTACACCGCCAACCTGACCAACGCGGCCGGCACGCCGGTCACCGTCACCCTGAGCAACGGCGCCGTCATCACCATCGCCGCCAACGCCACCAGCGGCTCCGTGACCGTCAAGGCTCCGGCCGATGACGTCTACAAAGACGCCGGCAAAGTCGAAGCGACCATCAAGGACGCCACTGGCGGCAACTTTGAGAACCTGGTGAAAGACCCGGCTGCCGCTGTGACCAGTGTCACCGACACGATCGACACCTCGACCGTCAGCCTGACCGCCACGCCTTCCGTGGCCGAAGGCGGCACCGTGGTTTACACCGCGTCCGTGACTGCGCCAGTGACCGGTTCCCCGGTTGTCGTGACCCTCTCCAACAACCAGACCATCACCATTCCGGTCGGCGCGAGCAGCGCCAGTGTGAACTTCATCGCACCGAACGATGCCTTGGCCGGCGGCAGCTCCCTGAGCGTCAAGATCGACGACGCCAAAGGCGGTAACTACGAGAAGCTGGATGTCGATGGCAAGTCGGCCGACACCTCGGTCACCGACTCGGCGGACACCACCACGCTTAGCCTGACAGCAACCGATTCGGTCGCTGAAGGCGGTTCGATCGTCTACACAGCGAACCTGACCCATGCCGCCGGCACTCCGGTCACCGTGACATTGAGCAACGGCGCAGTGATCACCATCGCCGCCAACGCCACCAGCGGCTCCGTGACCGTCAAGGCGCCGGCCGACGACGTCTACAAAGACGCGGGCACGGTCCAGGCGACCATCAGCAACGCCACCGGTGGTAATTTCGAGAACCTGGTCAAAAGCCCGGCGGCGGCCGTCACCAACGTCACCGACACCCTCGACCGGACCGAAGTCAGCATCACCGGCAGCACCTCGGTGACTGAGGGCCAGACCGCCAGTTACACCGTCAGCCTGACGAGCCCGGCGCAGACCGAAGTCACCCTGAAGATCACCTACAGCGGCACCGCCGCCGACGGTTCGGACTTCACCGGCGTGTACACCGTGAAAATTCCGGCGGGTGCCAGCACGGCGAATTTCAATGTTGCGACCTTGGACAACAGGATCACCGAGGGCACCGAAAACTTCGTGGTCAAGATCGACTCGGCCACCGGCGGCAACTTCGAGAACCTGGCGATCAGCGCGTCCAACGGCAGCATCAGCACTTCGATCATCGACAACGATGCGCCGCCCGTGCTCGACCTGGACGCCAACAACTCCAGCGGCGCCACCGGGGCCAACTACAACGTGACCTTCACCGAAGGCACCACGGGCCAAGGTGTATCGATCGGCGACACCGACCTGAAAATCACCGACCCGGACAGCACCCTGCTGACCGGCGCGACCATCGTGCTGACCAACCGTCAACCGGGCGACGCGCTGAACCTGGGCAACAGCGTCAACGGCATCTCCATCAATGCCAACAGCAAGGACGGCACCGTCACGCTGACGTTGTCCGGCAATGCGACGCTGGCCGACTACATGCAGCAGATCAAGAACATCAGTTTCACCAACAGCAGTGAAGACCCGAGCACCGTGCCGCGGATCATCACCGTGACGGTGACCGATGGCAGCAACTACTCCAACACTGCGACCACCACCGTCAACGTCGTGGCAGTGAACGATGCGCCAACCGCCGCGCCGGTTAACCTCACCGGCACCGAGGACACCCCGCTGATCCTCGGCTGGTCGACCTTCGGCGTCAGCGACGTCGACAGTCCGGCCGCCAGCCTCGGCGTAAAAATCACCGGCCTGCCGGGCGAAGGCAAATTGCAGTACCTGAACGGTTCGACCTGGACCGACGTGACGACCAATCAGACCCTGTCCAAGGCTGACATCGACGCGGGTAAAGTGCGCTTCCTGCCGGATGCCAACGAGTCCGGCGCCAATGGCTACGGCGGCACCGGCGTCGGCAACAATCTGGCGGACTACGCACAGATCAAGTTCCAGCCTACTGACGGCACGACGTTGGGCAACATCGGCACGATCAAGATCGACATCACGCCGGTGGCTGACGCGCCGTCCTTGAGCGTGGCGGACAATAGTGTCAAATCCACCGGGCTGATCAAGGAAGTCTGGACCGGCCTGTCGGGCCTCGGCACTGATGGCAGCGGCGCGGCGTCGAACACGCTGAAGTCGGTGATCGATGCGGCCGGCAAACCGAACAGCAGCACCACCGTGACCAACGTGCAGTCCGACGGCAGCGTGACCGCTGGCACCGCATCAAAAACGTCCGGCCTGATCTACCTTGAAGCCGGCAAGACTTACAGCTTCAGCGGCACCGGTGATGACAGCCTGCTCGTGACCATCGGCGGCAAAAACGTGGCCAGCGCGCTCTGGGGCGCGGGCGGCAACCTGAGCGGTTCGTTCACCCCGACCGCCAGCGGCTACTACACCCTGGATATCTACCACCACAACCAGAGCGGCCCGGGCAGCTATGACGTCAACCTGTCGGTCAACGGCGGCGCGGCGGTCGACCTGAGCAGCGCTGGTGTGCCGCTGTACACCGGCGTGGCAGATCTGGCCGCTTCCGGCGTGACAGTTTCCGACCTGCACGGCACCAACGGCGAAGGCTACTACGACGGCTACAAGCTCAACGAAGCGGCCGAAGGCACCAGCGTTCACCTGTCTGCGATCAAAACTGCGCTCACGGATACCGACGGCTCCGAAAGCCTGGTCGTGAAGATCAGCGGCATCCCGGCGGGCTCCGTGCTCACCGATGGCGCCGGCCACACCTTCACCGCCAGCACCTCGTCGGGTGAGGCCAACGTCACTGGCTGGAACCTCGGCTCCCTGACCGTGACCCCGCCGCCGTACTACAACGGCCAGTTCAACCTGACCGTGACCTCGACCTCCACCGAAGTTCTCGGCGGCTCTGCGGCCAGCACCGCGACAATCCCGGTCACGGTTTACCCGGCGGTCTACAACGCCGTTACTGCCACGGCGGCCGATGACACCATCACCGGCACCGACGGCAACGACATCATGGTCGCCGACATCGGCGGGCTGACCGTGGTGCCGGGAACCAACTACAACATCGCCTTCATGGTCGACAGTTCGGGCAGCATGAGCGCCTCGTCGATCAGCGCCGCCAAGGACTCGCTGACGTCGGTATTCAACACCCTCAAGCAGAGCATGGGTGGTAATTCCGGGACGGTGAACATCTTCCTTGCGGACTTCGATAACCAGGTCAACAAGTCTGTCTCGGTGAACCTGAACGATCCGAATGCACTGATCCTGCTCAAAGCGGTGCTGGATTCCATGTCGTCGGGCGGCGGCACCAACTACGAAGACGTATTCAAAACCACGGCGAACTGGTTCCAGAGTGCCGACGCCATGGCCAACACCGGGGCGAAAAACCTCACGTATTTCATCACCGATGGCAAGCCGACCTATTACCAGAGCGGTGAGCAGACCAACCCGACCCTGTTCGGCAACGTGAAGCTCGATGATGTGATCACCACCACCAATTACAAGTTGGGGCAGACCTACTCCGGTTATCTGGACAGCACTCACTACCTGAGCATCGATAACTCCGGCACCGTCACACTGCAGACGTACAAGAACTCGTGGGGCGGTTACTGGAGCAGTTCCGAACTGGGCACCATTCGCGCTGAGGGCAACGGCACTTACGAGCTGTCCTATCGCGACGGCAACGGCAGCAGCACTGGCTCCAGCGCCATCGACAACTCGACCAACGGTTTCGCGCTGCTGGACAAGGTGTCGACGGTTGAAGCCATCGGCCTGAACAAAGACGTCACCCTCAGCGACCTCAAGCCATACGACTCGGACAAGACGCCGCAAACCAACATTGATCCGAAAGACCTGGCCAACTCGATCATCGGTCACACCGAAGCGACCATGCCGGGTGCCGACACGGTCAATGGCGGCAATGGTAACGACATCCTGTTCGGCGACCTGGTGAGCTTCAACGGCATCGCCGGCGAGGGTTACCAGGCGGTGCAGGCGTTCGTCGCCAAAGAAACCGGTGTGGACGTCAGCAAAGTCACCACCAGCAACGTGCACCAGTTCATCACCGAGCACTACAGCGCATTCGACGTGTCCGGCGCCCATGACGGCAACGACACGCTGTTGGGCGGTTCGGGCAATGACATTATCTTCGGCCAGGGCGGCAACGACCTGCTCGACGGCGGCAAGGGCAATGACATTCTGCTCGGCGGCTCGGGTAACGATTCGCTGATGGGCGGTCAGGGTAACGACATCCTGATTGGCGGTTCGGGTGCCGACACCTTCGTCTGGAAGGCTGGCGACACCGGCAACGACGTGATCAAGGACTTCAAGGCCAGCGAAGGTGACCGCATCGACCTGCGCGATCTGCTGCAAGGCGAAACCGGCAGCACCATCGACAACTTCCTGAAAATCAGCACCGTGGATGGCGTGTCGTCGCTGCAAGTCAGCTCCGGCGGCAAGTTCAACTCAGGCGATGCCGCGGCCGCAACGCCGGATGTGACGATCAAACTGGAAGGCAATAACTGGTCCAGCGCCAACCTGAACTCGTTGATTGCCGGCAGTGACCCGACCATCAAAGTCGATCACAACAACAGCTGATCCCACGAAAAACGGCCGCCCTTATGGGGCGGCCGTCACGTTGTGCCCATCCCCCCGGTGACGATTTCGTCGCCGCACCGCATACTCGTGCCCAGTTGGCCTATGCTGCTGACAGCATGACGCTGGTTCATTTCTGAGGGATGCTCAATGTTCTACGTGCAACGAGATGCGCAAGGTCAGTTAGTGCGCGTGGAAGCCGCGGCCTACGCCGAAGCCACGGAAACGCTGCCGGCCGACAACCATGAAATCCAGGCTTGGTACGCCAACGAAGCTGTGGAAAAAAGCCTCAAGCAGCTAAAGACGAGCGACCAGGAAATGATCCGGGTACTCGACGACTTGATCCAGGTGCTGACCAGCAAAGGCGTTATCCGCGTCACCGACCTGCCGGCCGCCGCCCAGGCCAAGCTGATGGACCGGACCCAGGCGCGTGAGGCGTTGGGTGGGTTGAGTCACTTGATTGATGATGATGAGACGGGGTTGATTTAAACCTCAGCCTTCGATGTTGGCTGTGCTGACGCCTTCGCGGGCAAGCCTCGCTCCTACAGGTTTACGCCAACGCACGACCTTGTAGGAGCGAGGCTTGCC
>NZ_JASCOM010000237.1:0-9034 GCF_029959925.1 Pseudomonas sp. PS02303 | reverse complement strand
GTGTACACCTCTTTAATGTAGAAGGAAGCTAACGCTGGTTTGCCCTCGGCTCTGGTGTGGGTGATGCCAGGCCGATGTGGCTATCTAGCGATTTCGTCCGCGCACTAACAGAAGCTCAATCAGCTGACTCATCTCGTTGAACTCTGGGAGCCCGTCATAGCGAAGCCCGTCAAAGTAAAACGCCGGAGTACCGTTCACGCCGCTGCGTACACCGCCATTGAAGTCGGATTGTATTTTGGGGATGTAAGTGTCCTCTCGCATGGCAACGTCGAGTTCCTCGCTGGAAAGGCCGTGTTTTAGAACAATGGCGCGATACAGCGGCAGACCCAATCGATCCTGATTTTCATACAATTCGTCGTGAGCCTCCCAGAAGAACCCTCGACTCCCGGCATACTCCGCGGTGACCGCTGCACCCAGCGCATGCGGGTGAGCTGTGGTCAGAGGAAAGTTACGGAACACGAACAGCAAATCATCGCGAAAATGCTGTTGCAGATTCTTGACCATCCAATACGCTTCACCGCAATAGGGACATTCATAGTCGCCAAATTCCACCAAGGTGACCTTGGCATGCGCACTTCCCTGGCGATGGTCGTTGGCACTTACCGGGACTTTGAGAGTGGCCATGTAATCACCTGTTAATTTTTGGTTGGCGTGCTTTGTGGCGAATTCGCCAGAGCATCCAGCGCATCCAGAATGCCGTCCGCCCCAGGGTTGATTGCCATTGGTGAGACGTAGCTCCAGGCGACCACCCCCTCCTTGTCAATCACGAACAGTGCCCTCTTACAAACTCCGAGCTGGGACTCGTACGCTCCATACTGTCGTGCCACCGCCCCTTTGGGCTCGAAATCGGCCAGCAGGCTGAAGTGGAAATTTCGATCTTTGGCAAAGGCCTGATGACACCAGGCGCTGTCAACCGAGATACCCAGTAGCGTCGCACCGTATTCTTTGAATGTGGGTAGCAACTGGTTGTACAAGGTCAGTTGGTCGCCACAAACCGAACTCCAGTCAGCGGGATAAAACGCCAGTATCACGGGATTTCCCCTTAGCTCGTATAGCGACAGCTGCTGGTCAGGGGTTGCGTGAAGAGTGAAGTCGGGCGCGACAGTGCCGGCCGGCAGCGGACCCTGAATCAGGTCGTCAGTCGTTTCTTTTGCATCATCGAATTCTGAAATGTTCATTGCTTGAGCCTTGATAGATGGATGGTTGGGGGGGGGCTCAGCGGGATACGACTTGCCCGGCGGATAACTCCATCCACCATCAAGGAATTCTTAAAACGCGACGATGCCTCGATCTCAGCCTGAGCCTGAGCCTGAGTGTTTTCGGCAGCAAGACGTTCACATTCCGCATCAATAAGCACGAGGAAATCTGCCGTGCGTTCGCGGCATTGGATTGAGGCCAGGTTGGCAGGGGAATGGTCGGATTCGCTCTGGCTCACCAATGACTATAGTCGTTGATGACGCTTACCGTAGTAGCTGAGCGAATTTTCGGTACCCTCCAGTGCCAACAACACTCACGCGCTTATCTTGCTGCCATTTCAGGCGGCGTTTTAACACGATGATTTTGGCAGCTATTTCGCCACTTCAGACAAATCTACATCTGCTTTCTGGACGACAACTGCTGCCCGTTACGACAAGCAGAAGTCGACCAGAGGCAGACACTGAAACCGCCTTCAGGTCGACAGAATGAAGGTTGATATGGGAAATGCTCTGGACAAACGTCGCGTCGGGAGTGATTGGGGGTTCACTCGCATGGATCAACATCCTATACGGATAACGTGACCCCATTGCAGCACTGCGCGGAGCAGCAATCAAAGATGCGGCTCGTGCAGCGATGGTGCTGTACTTAACGAATAGTCGAGATCGGTCTTCGGGAAGCTGAGCGGTAGCCTTTGCGAATATTGTCACTGACCGCTTTTGGCCGACTGCAGTCAGTCACGAAAAGCCGCAGTCGACCCAAAGCGCAGGATGTGTCGAGGCAAATTCGTCGTTACTTTTTGCAGGGGCCTCGCGTCAGGGGTCGATGCGGCCCCGCTCATCCCGCCAGTGCAACGGTTCTTCGAACGGGAAGGAAGAGGGACGAACACACCTGGGCAATAGGCTGGGCAACTTCGTGCAAATCTTTCATAACCGAATGCCCCCCGGTTCGGACCTTTGATTCTGATGCAGTCACCTCCCCTCTGTGACGACGGGTTAACCCACCGTCACAGAGGGTTCACTCTTACTCTTTCACCTCAACCTTATCCAACGCCTGATTCACCGCCAACTCCCCCAACATCACCACTTGGGTAATCCCCAACAGCGTCTTGCGATGTGAGTTATCCAATAACGCCGCAAAATTGCTGAGCATAGTAGTGGCCGAGCCCAGTGATTCGCTGGCGTTGTCCAGCAGGGACTCGGTGTCGTATGCCGGGTTGGCGAGGAACATGGGTTCGGGTTCGTGGTTGCTGGCCATGATGTGGGCGCCCGGATTGAGGTAGTGGTCGAGGGCGCGTTCGGCGGCTTCGTGGAGTTTTCTGGAATCGAGGGATTCGTAGGGGGATGCCGGATTGGTGTCCGGTGGGTTGGGTGTTGGTTTGATCATAGATGAAGCTCCCGTCACAAATATAAGGAGCCATCACTCTCGCTACCAAACGAGGGTGGCGGCCATACGTGGGTTGGTAGACCGGTTGCGACAGGAAACCCGGCGCTCACAAAGGAGCCCCACGCATGCCCACCATAAAAGCAGAGTCCGAAAGAAGGGACTGCCTAAGGTGTCGCCATGCGACTGTCACAAGCGGGCTACCAAACCCGATCACTGTTTTTCAGTGACAGGGAAACGATATAGCCCCCCAAAAGCCGCACAAGCCGGCGGATTCTGGCGCACGCGTAGGCAACGACGCAAGGCGTTGTAGCCGTTAGGACGTAACGCCGAGTGTCTTTAAACGCGCACGCTAAAACATGTTTAAAGCACTCAAAAAACAGGGACGCGTAGCGCTCGCCCAAAAGCGTACACGCAGGCCTGTTTGCGTCAGAAACCAATGACAGAGATTAAAATGCCGGTTAAATGCCAACAGCGTGGTCAAGGTTCAGTTCGAGCAATGGTTGTGCAGTCCATCACGACACATATTGACTAGGTCAAAACCGGTTAATATGCCCCCGCTTCGTCTACCCTCACAAAGCGCCAAGCAAGTTCAGCTAGCGTCAGGCGCATCGATCATTTTTTCAGTTTATTCACCGGAGAGCTTCCATGCTCAAGCGTACCCTGGCATTGGCCGTCGGCCTTACCCTGACATTTGGCAGCCTGTTGGCGCAGGCCGCCGACACCTTGAAAGTCAGCGCGATTCCCGATGAAGCCCCTACTGAACTGCTGCGCAAGTTCAAGCCGCTGGGCGTTTATCTGGAGCAAAAGCTGGGCATGAAGGTTGAGTTCGTTCCGGTGAGCGACTATCCGGCCGTGGTCGAAGCGCTGGCCACCGACCGCATCGACCTGGCCTGGCTGGGCGGCTTCACGTTTGTGCAGGCACGCCTGAAAACCGGTAATGCCATTCCGCTGGTGCAGCGCGAACAGGATGCCCAGTTCACCAGCAAATTCATCACCGCCGACCCGAACGTCAAATCCCTCGCCGACCTGAAAGGCAAGACCTTCGCGTTCGGCTCGGTGTCCTCCACGTCGGGCAGTCTCATGCCGCGCTATTTCATGCTCAAGGATGGCATCAAGCCAGAAACCTACTTCAGCCGCGTCGGCTACTCGGGCGCCCATGACGCCACCGTCGCCTGGGTCCAGGCCGGCAAGGTGGACGCCGGGGTGCTGAACGCCAGCGTGTGGGAAAAACTGGTCGCTGCCGGCAAGGTCGACACCGCCAAAGTCAAAGTGTTTGCGACCACCCCGGCCTACTTCGACTACAACTGGACAGTGCGCGGGACCCTCGACCCGACGCTGGCGGCGAAGATCAAGGCGGCCTTCCTCGCACTCGATCCGGCTAACCCGAAGGACAAGGAAATTCTCGATTTGCAGGCAGCCAGCCGGTTCATCGAAACCAGCCCAGACAATTACAAAGGCATCGAGGAAGCCGCACGCGCTGCCGACCTGCTGAAATGACCTTGCGTCTGACCCAGGCCAGCCTGACCCATGCCAACGGCGTCAAGGCATTGCGAGAGGTGAACCTGCACATCGGTGCAGGCGAGCAGGTTGCCGTCATCGGCCCGTCCGGCGCTGGCAAGTCGAGCCTGCTCAACTTGCTGGCCACCGCGTTGCGACCGGACAACGGCGAGTTGCAGGTGCTCGGCGAGCGAGCGTGGCAGCTGTCTGCCCGGCAGCGCCAGCGTTTGCGCGCACGCATCGGTTTGATCCATCAATCGCCGCCCCTGCCACCGCGCCAGCGTGTGGTCACCGCGGTGCTGGCCGGAAAGTTGGGTCAGTGGGGCCTGGGCAAGAGCCTGCTGAACCTGATGCATCCTCTGGATATTCCGGGCGCCCGCGCGGCGCTGGCCAGGCTGGACCTTGGCGATAAACTGTTCGCACACTGCCAGCAACTGTCCGGCGGCCAGCTACAGCGCGTGGGCATTGCCCGCGTGTTGTATCAAGCGCCCGAGGTGCTGCTGGCCGATGAGCCGGTTTCTGCCATGGACCCGGTGCTGGCCGAACACACGCTTTCGGTGCTCTGCCGCCACGCCCGGGAGCACAACGTCACCCTGATCGCCAGCCTGCATGCGGTGGAGCTGGCCCTGGCGCACTTTTCGCGGATCATCGGCCTGCGTGACGGGCAGATCCTGTTCGACCTTGCGGCCGGCGACGTCGACCGCGAGCTGCTCGACACGCTCTACGCCAATGAGCAGTTGCACACCTCACCGGTGCCTCCAGTGTCCTTGAGTGTGCAGATTCCCCGATGCTGACGTCTGCCTCGCGCGATCCCGCCGCCCTGCCCCGTTTGCTCCTCACCCTGTTGGCGATCGCCCTGTTGTGGCCGGGCATCCACTTCAGCGAATTGGACCTCGGCGTTTTAGTGGCGAGTGACAGTCAGAGCGAGATGGGCCGGTTTGTTTCCGCCTTCTGGCCTCCGGCCCATGACGCCGAGTTCATCGAACTGCTGTTGCAAGCCACTCTGCAGACCCTGGCAATCGCCACGGCCGGCATGGCCCTGGCGTTGCTGTTGGCCGTCCCTGCCAGCCTGCTGGCCAGTCGCGCCCTGTCGCTGTCGGCCGCATCCCGTGCCGGTCACCCAAGCTTCGGCGGCCAACTGCTGCGTTGGCCGGTACGCGGTTTGTTGATTTTCCTGCGCAGCGTGCCGGAAATAGTCTGGGCCCTGCTGTTCGTGCGCGCCGTCGGCCTCGGCCCGACCGCCGGGGTATTGGCTATTGCGATTACCTACAGCGGCATGTTGGGCAAGGTCTACGCAGAAATTTTCGAGTCGGTCGATCAGCGACCCGCCCATGCATTACTGCGTTCAGGCAGCGGTCGACTGGCGGCGTTTTGCTACGGGATTTTGCCCAATGTCGCGGCGGAGCTGCTGTCGTACACGGTGTACCGCTGGGAGTGCGCGATCCGCGCCTCGGTGGTGATGGGCTTTGTCGGTGCCGGCGGTCTGGGTCAGCAAATGGATCTGTCGCTACGCATGTTCGCCGGGGGTGAAGTGGCCAGTTTATTACTGACGTTCCTCGTCCTGGTGCTGCTCGCCGATCAACTCAGCCGCCTGCTGCGCTGGAGGCTGACATGAATCGCCTGATCAACCTGGTGCTGCTCCTGAGCATTGGCGCCGCGGCAGTCGCCTCGTTCATCTACCTGGGCATCGACCTCGGCGAACTCGGCAGCGCCGGCAACCTGAAGCAGATGGCTGCCTATGTGCAGCGTTTCCTGAGCCCGGACCTGAGCGCGGGTCATCTGCAAGCCATCGGTCACGGCGCGCTGGAAACCATTGCCATGTCCGCCCTGGGCACCCTGCTCGCGGCGGTCTTCGGGCTGCTGTTGGCATTGCCCGCGGCCGGGCGTTTCGGCTGGCCGTTGCAGAGTGCATCGCGCCTGGTCCTCAATGCCTTGCGCGCGGTCCCGGAACTGGTATGGGCGGCGCTGATGGTGCTGGCCGCCGGACTCGGCCCCAATGCAGGCACCCTCGCCTTGGCCCTGCACACCACCGGCGTACTCGGCCGGCTGTTTGCCGAAGCACTGGAAAACACCCCGCCCGAACCGGCCGATGCCATCCGCCTGCAGGGCGGCAATGCCATCTCGGCGTTCTGTTACGGCACACTGCCCAACCTGTTGCCGCAGCTTCTCGCCTACATCCTGTACCGCTGGGAAAACAACATTCGCATGGCCAGTGTGCTCGGATTCGTCGGCGCCGGTGGTTTGGGGCAAATGCTGTATGTCAGCCTCAGCCTGTTCCAGGAAGCTCAAGCCAGCACGGTAATCCTGGCCATGTTGCTACTGGTGATCGCCGTCGATTCATTGAGCAGTTGGAGCCGTCAACGCTGGGTCAAGGCTTGACTGCTTTCGCAGAACGCCCTACTCCTCCAAACGCCCCGTCCCCTCACGGTCGTGTTCGTAGTGCCTGATGAGCGCAAACGCCGGCAACCAGGACTCGCGACGCACGATCCAGCTTTCGTAGGTTGGCGTCAGTTGATCAGGGGCATCGAGAGACCCCAGGTTCACTTCGATTTCATCGGCGGTGCGTGCGAAAACGGACGATCCACAGCGCGGACAAAAATGCCGCCCGGCGTAGTCGCGTGTTTCGCCCTCGATCGTCACCGCCTCCTGAGGGAAGATCGCGCTGGCATTGAAAAGGGCCCCATGATGCTTGCGGCAATCGAGACAGTGGCAAAGGCCGACCCGGTAGGGCCGTCCTGATGCCTCGATTCGAACATTGCCGCACACGCAGCCACCGGTGAATCGGTCCATGTTGCATCTCCTCTGAATCAAACACGACGGGATGGAACAGAAGGTGTCGTAACCGGCACAATCCGCTGCACCGTTTCCCTCCGTGCCTTCCTTGGTGCTAAATAGGCAGCCCAGGTTTCAAGTACAGACCCTGTCGTGTATTGCCGTGAAACGAGAAATCGATATGAACACCCATTTTCAGACAAGTGATACCCCTGAGCCCAAGACCTGGCAAGAGGCCAACCGCCACCTCCTTCCCCATCAGCCGTCAGTGGTAACAGCATGATCGAAGTCACCGAAGTGTCCATTGCCCGATTGCGTACGGCGCTGGAGTCAGGCCAGACCACGGCAGTTGAGCTGGTCCAGGCCTACCTTGCCAGGATCGACGCCTACGACGGCCCCGACACGCCAACCGCGCTCAACGCGGTGGTGGTTCGCAACCCCGAGGCGCTCAACGAAGCGCAAGCGTCCGATGCCCGTCGGGCCAAGGGCGAAACGCTCGGCCCGCTGGATGGCATTCCCTACACGGCCAAGGACAGTTATCTGGTGAAAGGCCTCACCGCAGCCTCTGGCAGTCCGGCCTTCAAAAACCTGATTGCCTATCGCGATGCCTTCACCATCGAACGGCTGCGCGCCGCTGGGGCCATCTGCCTGGGCAAGACCAACATGCCGCCGATGGCCAATGGCGGCATGCAGCGCGGGGTCTATGGCCGTGCCGAGAGCCCGTACAACGCTGACTACCTGACGGCGCCTTTCGCATCGGGCTCATCGAACGGCGCCGGGACGGCCACCGCCGCCAGTTTCGCGGCCTTCGGCCTTGCCGAAGAAACCTGGTCGAGCGGCCGCGGTCCGGCCTCGAATAATGGCTTGTGCGCCTATACCCCTTCGCGCGGGGTGATTTCGGTGCGCGGCAACTGGCCGCTGACGCCGACGATGGACGTGGTTGTGCCCTACGCGCGAACCATGGCCGACCTGCTTGAAGTGCTCGACGTGGTGGTGGCGCAAGACCCGGACACACGCGGCGATCTGTGGCGAATGCAACCCTGGGTGCCGATACCGAGCGTCGCGTCGGTGCGCCCCGCGTCCTACGCCGGGCTGGCCGCGACCACCGATGCGCTCGCTGGAAAACGCTTCGGCGTGCCGCGCATGTACATCAACGCGGACCCTGACGCGGGCACCAGCGAGGCGCCGGGCATCGGTGGCCCGACGGGGCAGAAAATCAATACCCGCCCTAGCGTGATCGGTCTTTGGGAAGACGCCCGGCGGGCACTCGAAGCCGCGGGTGCCGAGGTGGTCGAAGTCGACTTCCCGCTGGTATCGAATTGCGAAGGCGATCGTCCGGGCGCACCGACCGTGTTCACCCGCGGCCTGGTGTCCAAGGAGTTCCTGCACCATGAGTTGTGGGACCTGTCGGCCTGGGCGTTCGATGATTTTCTGCGGGCCAACGGTGATCCGAAACTGAATCGCCTGGCCGATGTCGACGGGCCGCTGATCTTCCCGCATGACCCAGGCACCCTGCCCAATCGCGAAGACGACCTTGCCGCCGGCATGGACGAATACGTGAAGATGGCCGAGCGTGGCATCACGCCGTGGGATCAGATCACCACGCTGCCGGACGGCCTGCGCGGGCTTGAAGAAACACGTCGAATCGACCTTGAAGACTGGATGGACCGGCTGAAGCTCGATGCGGTGCTATTCCCGACAGTGGCCGACGTCGGGCCGGCAAATGCCGATGTCGATCCGCAGTCGGCGGACATCGCGTGGAGTAACGGTGTGTGGGTCGCCAACGGCAACCTCGCCATCCGCCACCTCGGTGTGCCGACGGTCACGGTGCCGATGGGCGTCATGCCGGACATCGGCATGCCGGTCGGGCTGACCTTTGCCGGTCGTGCCTATGACGACTCAGCGCTGCTGCGCTTTGCTTCGGCGTTTGAGTCGGCCGGCAGCAAACGAATGATCCCGCCTCGGACACCGCCGTTGCAGGGCTGAAATAGCTGCGCGCGGGATTGGGCCAGTGCAGGCTCCAATCCCGCCTTGTCATCAATTCACCCGGACTCCAAAACTCAAACCTTCACTGATCCAAGACAATCTCCAGTCGAACAAGAACCCTGTGGCGAGGGAGCTTGCTCCCGCTGGGTCGCGAAGCGCCCCCAAAAAGGGCCTGCTGCGCAGTCCAACGGGAGCAAGC
>NZ_JASCOM010000236.1:0-9092 GCF_029959925.1 Pseudomonas sp. PS02303 | reverse complement strand
GGCAAGCCTCGCTCCTACAGGTTTGTGTCGTGCACATTATCTGTGAACGGCACAAATTCCGTATGAGCGAGGCTTGCCCGCGGATGGGGCGTCGCAGATCCCGCCGTTACAACGACTCCAGACACCCCGCCAAATCATTCCCCAACTTCTCCAGCACCTGCTCATACCCCTGCGCAGTCGCCGGCGTGTACCCGCCCAGCGCATCCAGCTCCGCCAATTTCACCGGCAGGCCTGCCACCAGGGTTTCCGCCAGGCGCGGACGCAACGGCGGCTCACTGAACACACAGGTCTTGCCGACTTCCTGCAACCGCGTGCGCATCGCTGCGACGTGCTGGGCGCCCGGCTGGACTTCGGCGGCGACGCTGAATACGCCGGCGTGCTTGAGGCCGTAGGCGTCTTCAAAGTAGTCGAAGGCCTCGTGGAATACGAAGTACGGTTTGCCTGCGATGCCGGCCAGACGCGCTTTCAAGCGAAGATCCATTGCATCCAGACGCTCATCGAACGCCTTGAGGTTGCTCTGATAACGCGTGGCGTTGGCCGGATCGGTTGCACTCAAGTCAGCAGCCATTTTTGTGGCGATCACGCGAGCGTTTACCGGAGACAACCACAAATGCGCGTCCAGGCTGCCAGGGCGATGATCGTGGTCATGCTCATCGGCTTCTTCCGCGTGCGAATGGTTGTCTTCGCCGAAGTGGCGAAGTTTCAGTCCTGGCAGATCCTGCACAGCGATGCTCGGCAGCGTTCGACCGTTCAGCACGCGAGGCAGGAACCCTTCCATGTCCGGACCGATCCAGTAAACCAGATCCACCGATTGCACCTTCCGTACGTCGGAAGGACGCAAGGCATAGTTATGCGGTGAAGCGCCCGGTGGTAGCAGCACTTCCGGGATTGCCACGCCGTCCTGCACCGCAGCGGCAATCAGCTGTAGCGGCTTGATGCTGGTGAGGACTTTGACGTCGGCTTGAGCTGAGCCAATGAACAGAAAACTTGCGGCAAATGTGACAAAGATAGAAAAAAGTCGGGACACGATGACCACTCGAAGAGGCGAGAACGGGTAACATAATAACGTCTCTCACAAAACTCGTCGCCGCTCATGCCTAAAACACCGATTGCCAGCCGTCCACACGACCACTCTCATTGCGTACATAGCGCACTGACTGAGGCCGATGCCTTGTGCGCACGTCAAGGCCTGCGCCTGACCGCCTTGCGTCGGCGGGTGCTGGAGCTGGTGTGGCAAAGTCACAAGCCGTTGGGTGCCTACGACATTCTTGCGGTACTCAGTGAGCAGGATGGCCGCCGCGCTGCGCCGCCTACCGTGTACCGTGCGCTGGATTTCCTGTTGGAAAACGGCCTCGTCCACCGCATCTCCTCGCTCAACGCCTTCGTCGGCTGCAATCACCCGGAGCATGCCCACCAGGGTCAATTCCTGATCTGCCGCGAATGTCACGCCGCCATTGAGCTCGAACAGAAATCCATCAGCGACGCGATCATCAGCAGCGCCAAGGATGTCGGTTTCGTCGTCGAAGGCCAGACCGTTGAAGTGGTCGGCCTCTGCTCGGGTTGCCAGGGGGCTTGATGAGCAATGCGCTGATTCGCCTCGAGCAGGTTGTCGTCACCTTTGCCGGGCAAAACGTGCTGGATAACATCGAGCTGAGCGTCGAGCCGGGGCAGATCGTCACGCTGATCGGCCCGAACGGCGCGGGCAAGACCACGCTGGTGCGCGCGGTGCTCGGTCTGTTGAAGCCGGACAGCGGCAGCGTCTGGCGCAAGCCGAAACTGCGGGTCGGTTACATGCCGCAAAAACTTCACGTCGATCCGACGCTGCCGTTGTCGGTACTGCGCTTTTTGCGTCTGGTGCCCGGCGTGGACCGTGCCAGGGCCTTGGCGGCACTCAAGGAAGTCGGCGCCGAGCAGGTGATCGACAGCCCGGTGCAAAGTGTTTCCGGTGGCGAAATGCAGCGTGTGCTGCTGGCTCGAGCCCTGCTGCGTGAGCCGGAACTGTTGGTGCTCGACGAACCGGTGCAAGGCGTCGATGTGGCCGGCCAAGCCGAGCTCTACAGCCTGATCACGCGGCTGCGCGACCGTCACGGCTGCGGGGTATTGATGGTCTCCCACGATTTGCACCTGGTCATGAGCACCACCGACCAGGTGGTCTGTCTGAATCGTCATGTCTGCTGCTCCGGGCACCCGGAACAAGTCAGCGGCGATCCGGCTTTCGTCGAGCTGTTCGGCAAGAACGCACAAAGCCTGGCGATTTATCACCACCACCATGACCACGCCCATGACTTGCATGGTTCGGTGGTCAACGCGGCCCCGACGGCCCAACCCCATGTCCATGGAGATAGCTGCAAGCATGGCTGATTTTCTGCTCTACGCCCTGCTTGCAGGTCTGGCTTTGGCGCTGGTCGCAGGACCGCTGGGTTCGTTCGTGGTCTGGCGGCGCATGGCCTATTTCGGCGACACCTTGTCCCACGCGGCCTTGCTCGGCGTGGCATTGGGCTTTCTGCTGGATGTCAGCCCTACCGTTGCCGTCACCGTCGGTTGCTTGCTGTTGGCGGTGCTGCTGGTGACGTTGCAACAGCGTCAGCCGCTGGCGTCCGACACGCTTTTGGGAATTCTCGCACCAAGCACGCTCTCTCTGGGCCTGGTCGTACTAAGCTTCATGCACGAAGTGCGGATCGACCTGATGGCGTATCTGTTCGGCGACTTGCTGGCGATCAGCCCGACCGACTTGGCCTGGATACTCGGTGGCAGCGCCGGTGTTCTCGCGTTGCTGGTGACGTTGTGGCGGCCATTGTTGGCGATCACGGTGCATGAAGAACTGGCCCGGGTGGAAGGTTTGCCCGTGCCGGCGCTGCGCCTGGCCTTGATGTTGCTGATCGCGGTGGTGATCGCTGTGGCGATGAAAATCGTCGGTGTGTTGCTGATTACTTCGCTGTTGATCATCCCGGCGGCTGCGGCACAACGTCACGCTCGCTCGCCAGAACAGATGGCGCTGGGCGCGAGCCTGCTGGGCATGCTCGCGGTCTGTGGCGGGCTGGCGTTGTCGTGGTTCAAGGACACCCCGGCGGGCCCGTCGATTGTTGTGACGGCCGCCGCACTGTTTCTGCTGAGTTTTGTCCTGCCCCGTCGAGGGGTGTAGACTTGCTCGTTTTTTGCGCAAATAGAGAGTCGCAGGAATGAAGCTGTCAGCCTCCCGTTATCTGCTCCTTGTCGCATTTTCGCTGCTACTGGGCGCTTGCCAAAGCACGCCATCGGCCACCACTGCGGCGACCGATGCCCGGGCCACGGCCATCGCGCAGCTGGAACAAAACCTGGCCAGCAGCGAGCTGGCCACCGCCGAAGACCAGTTGGCGACCTTGCAGGCCCAGTCGCCAGACGATCCGTCCCTTGTGCAATATCAGCGGCAATTGGCCGAAGCCTATCTGCGTCGCAGCCAAATCGTGCTGCAAAAGGGCGATGTGAATGCGGCCGCTACGGCGCTGGCCCGGGCCCGGGCATTAATGCCAAAGGCTCCGGCGCTGACGGGTGGGGTCAACAACGCCATCGTCAATGCCCGTAAAGCTGAACTGGACAGGGCTGAAGCGGCGCTCATGGCAGCCGAGGCCAAGCCACAGGCCAGAGTCATTGATCCTACGGCTGAGAGCACCACAATTGCCTTGAACCTCACGGATATGAGCAAACTTCGCCGTCAATTGGATGCGATTGCCGCCGATGTGGTGAATTACCAGTGCGATGTCAGCATTCAGGCGCCGCGTACCCAGGATTACCCATGGTTGGCGACGTTGCTGACTAAACGGGTGAAGAAGCTGGATTCGGAGTTCGATCTGAATCTGCAGAAGCAGATCCTGCGCAACGTTCCGGCGCAGATCGTCTTGAGTCCGCGTAAACCCTGAACGCTTCGCGAGCAGGCTCGCTCTCACAGTGAATCGGGGTTGATTACACTTTCTATGATCAAACCCAAACCCTGTGGGAGCGAGCCTGCTCGCGAAGGCGCCCTCCCTAACGATACAAAACCTTAAGCCGGAATCGCCTTGGCCTTCGGCTCCCGATCCCAAACCCGATGCTGCCCGATGGCGGCAAAGAACGGTTTGATCAATTGGGCATCCGCACCCACGACCAGCCCCGCATCCACCTCAAGCTTCAACACGTCCAGCAACTGCTTCGCCTCGCCATGCAGCGCAATCGCTTTCAAGTGTTTGTATGCTTCCAACAGGTAATGCAGCGCTACGCCATCGCCACTCAACGCCTTGATCGACGCCGCGCCACCGGGTACGAACACCGCATCGAATGCCACCGAAGGCAAGCCTTCCATCGAAGCGTCCACTGGCAGTGTCTTGCCATCGGCGGTGGTCACTGGCGCGGAAGTCGGGCCGAGCAGCTTGGCGTGCGCACCTTCTGCCTTCAGCGCCTTCTTCATCGCATCAATCGCAGCACCATCGACACCGTTGGCCGTCAGAATCGCCACTTTCCGCGTTTTGATATCCCCCGGCAGCAGGTTGGCCTGGCTCAAGGCCGGTGAGCGATCGAGTGAAGTTTTACGCACTTCGACGGTGCCAGACTTCGGCGCCGGCAAACCAAGGTTCTGCGCCACGCGTTTGGCCAGTTCCAGATCGATATTGGCCAGGATCTCGTTCACCTGACGTGCACGGATGAATTCACGCTCAACCTTGCCCAGCTCAAAGCTGTAAGCCGAGATGATGTGTTCCTGCTCGTGCTTGCTCATGCTGTGGAAAAACAGGCGCGCCTGGGAGAAATGATCGCCGAACGACTCGCTGCGCTGGCGAATCTTGTTGGCGTCGATGCGCTCTGGATAGGTCTCGAATCCACCGTCCTGCGCGGCAGGCGGCGTTTCTTTCGGCCAACCGCCATCGATGGAATTCGGTTCGTAGGAGGCGCGCCCCTTGTCGATGGTGGTGCGATGCAGCGCATCCCGCTGGCCGTTATGGAAGGGTGCTACGGGACGGTTGATCGGGATCTCGTGAAAATTCGGCCCACCGAGTCGGCTGATCTGCGTATCGGTGTAGGAAAACAGCCGCCCTTGCAGCAGCGGATCATTGGAGAAGTCGATGCCCGGCACGATATGGCCCGGGCAGAACGCAACCTGCTCGGTTTCGGCGAAGAAATTATCCGGGTTGCGGTTGAGCACCATCTTGCCCAGCGGGGTAATGGGCACCAGTTCTTCCGGGATCAGTTTGGTCGGGTCGAGGATGTCGAAGTCGAAGTTATGTTCGTTTTCTTCTTCGATGACCTGCACGCCCAACTCCCACTCCGGGTAGTCGCCCATCTCGATCGACTCCCACAGATCGCGGCGGTGGTAATCGGTGTCTTTACCGGCGAGCTTCTGCGCTTCATCCCACACCAGTGAGCAAGTACCGGCGGTAGGGCGCCAGTGGAATTTGACGAAGCGTGATTTTCCTTCGGCATTGATCAAGCGGAACGTGTGTACGCCAAAGCCCTGCATGCTGCGCAGGCTTTTCGGGATCGCCCGGTCGGACATGGCCCAGATCACCATGTGCGCCGACTCTGGCACCAGCGAGACGAAATCCCAGAAGGTGTCGTGAGCCGAGCCGCCGGTAGGGATCTCGTTGTGTGGCTCCGGTTTCACCGCGTGCACGAAGTCAGGGAACTTGATTGCATCCTGAATGAAAAACACCGGCATGTTATTGCCCACCAGGTCGAAGTTGCCTTCGTCGGTGAAGAACTTCACGGCGAAACCTCGCACGTCCCGCACGGTATCGCCTGACCCACGCGGGCCCTGCACCGTGGAAAAGCGCACGAAGACCGGGGTTTTCTTGCCGGGATCTTGTAGGAAACCGGCTTTGGTCAGAACGGAATGGTTTTCATAGGTCTGGAAAAAACCATGAGCGCCAGTGCCCCGAGCATGGACGATGCGCTCTGGAATGCGCTCATGGTCAAAATGCGTGATTTTTTCACGCATGATGAAGTCTTCCAGCAACGACGGCCCGCGCGCGCCGACCTTCAACGTGTTCTGGTTGTCCGAAACCTTCACGCCCTGATTGGTGCGCAGGGCTTGTTCGGTGGCGTCGGAGCGAAACTTTTCCAGGCTATCGAGCTTGGCATTGGTGTTGCCGCGGTCCAGGGTATCGGTCCCGGCCAGTGCGCTTTTAGGTGCGGCAGGCTTTTTAGTACTCATCAGTCGTAAACTCCTCGTTGCGATCCCGTAGCCAGGACTTATATGCATTCCCCAGGCACGGCACCGGGGGCGTTTTCGAGTTGCCTTATTAGTGACTGGCGAGCTTTTTAGCCGTTCCTTTTTTCTAACCTTCGATCGCGTTATTGCCAAATGGAAGGTTGAATGCGGAATAAATGCTAATAACCTCTATACGGACAGGCTAAAATGCGCGCCCGGCTAACCGCTGACCCTTTTCCAACGCGCCCCACAAGGTTCGCTACGTGATCGAGTTTCAAAACGTCCACAAAACCTACCGCGTCGCCGGTAAGGATATTCCCGCCCTGCACCCGACCAGTCTGACGATTGAGAACGGTCAGGTCTTCGGCCTGATCGGTCACTCCGGCGCGGGAAAAAGTACCCTGCTGCGTCTGATCAATCGCCTGGAAGAGTCCAGCGGCGGCAAGATCTTCGTCGACGGCGAAGAAGTCACCGCACTCGACGCCAACAGCCTGCGCCGCTTCCGCCAGCAGGTCGGGATGATTTTCCAGCACTTCAACCTGCTGGCGTCCAAGACCGTGGCCGACAACGTCGCGCTGCCGCTGACCCTGGCCGGTGAACTGTCGCGCAGCGAGATTGACCAGCGTGTCGCCGAGTTGCTGGCGCGGGTCGGTTTGTCTGACCACGCCAAAAAGTACCCGGCGCAGCTGTCCGGCGGCCAGAAGCAGCGCGTCGGCATTGCCCGCGCCCTGGCGACCAAGCCAAAAATCCTGCTGTGCGACGAAGCCACCAGCGCCCTGGACCCGCAGACCACGGCGTCGGTCCTGCAATTGCTGGCTGAGATCAATCGCGAGCTGAAACTGACCATCGTCCTGATTACCCACGAGATGGACGTGATCCGCCGGGTCTGCGACCAGGTCGCCGTGATGGACGCGGGTGTGATCGTCGAGCAAGGTTCGGTGGCCCAGGTGTTCCTGCATCCGAAACACCCGACCACCAAACGTTTCGTGCAAGAAGACGAGCAGATCGATGAAAGCGAACAGCGTGACGACTTCTCCCATGTGCCGGGCCGCATCGTGCGTCTGACCTTCCAGGGCGAAGCGACCTACGCACCACTGTTGGGGACCGTCGCTCGGGAAACGGGCGTGGACTACAGCATCCTGGCCGGTCGTATCGACCGCATCAAAGACGTCCCTTACGGGCAATTGACCCTGGCTGTTACCGGTGGCGACATGGAGGCGGCGTTCGCCCACTTCACCGCAGCTGACGTCCACATGGAGGTCCTGCGCTAATGGAAGTCCTGACAAGTTTCTTCGTCAACATCGACTGGTTCGAAATCTGGCTGGCTACCGGCGATACCCTGCTGATGCTCTTCGGTTCGTTGTTGTTCACCGTGTTGCTCGGCCTCCCGCTGGGCGTGTTGTTGTTCCTGTGCAGTCCGCGTCAGTTGCTGGAATCCAGAACGCTATACGCCGTGCTGTCGCTGGTGGTGAACATCCTGCGTTCGCTGCCGTTCATCATTTTGCTGATCGTGATGATCCCGTTCACCGTGCTGATCACCGGCACCTCGCTCGGCGTCGCCGGTGCGATCCCGCCGCTGGTAGTGGGTGCCACGCCGTTCTTCGGGCGACTGGTGGAAACCGCCCTGCGTGAAGTGGATCGCGGCATCATCGAAGCCACCCAGGCCATGGGTGCGACGACCCGGCAGATCATCATCAACGCCCTACTGCCAGAAGCCCGCCCGGGCATTTACGCGGCGATTACGGTGACGGCTATTACACTGGTGTCCTACACGGCGATGGCCGGTGTGGTCGGTGCCGGTGGGTTGGGCGACCTGGCGATCCGTTTTGGTTATCAGCGTTTCCAGACCGATGTGATGATCGTCACCGTGGTGCTGTTGCTGGTGCTGGTGCAGGTTCTGCAAATGGTTGGTGACAAACTGGTCGTCCATTTCTCCAGAAAATAAACAGTTATCGTAAACAAG
Organism: Pseudomonas sp. PS02303; assembly: GCF_029959925.1. Taxonomy (NCBI): domain Bacteria; kingdom Pseudomonadati; phylum Pseudomonadota; class Gammaproteobacteria; order Pseudomonadales; family Pseudomonadaceae; genus Pseudomonas; species Pseudomonas sp. PS02303. Next base: position 975 of record NZ_JASCOM010000236.1, on the reverse strand, counting down.
ACATGAGCCGGCCATTCGCTGGCAGGCGCCAAATCCAGGCGCCGCAAGCGGGTACCCACAAGGAGTTAGCTGAATGAAAAAACTACTCGTCGCGTTCGCAGCCGTTGCAGCGTTTTCCGCTCACGCTGACACTCTGACCGTTGCCGCCACCCCGGTGCCGCACGCGGAAATCCTCGAATTCGTCAAACCGGCCCTGGCCAAAGACGGCGTGGACCTGAAGGTCAAAGTCTTCACCGACTACATCCAGCCGAACGTGCAGGTTGCCGAAAAACGCCTGGACGCCAACTTCTTCCAGCACCAGCCGTACCTCGATGAGTTCAACAAGGCCAAGGGCACCGACCTGGTCGCCGTTGCCGGTGTACACCTGGAACCGCTGGGCGCTTACTCCAGCAAGTACAAGGCCCTGACCGAACTGCCAGGCGGCGCCAACGTGGTGATCCCGAACGACGCCACCAACGGCGGTCGCGCGCTGTTGCTGCTGGCCAAGGCCGGCCTGATCAAGTTGAAGGATTCGAACAACATCCTCTCGACGGTCAAGGACATCACCGAGAACACCAAGGACCTGAAATTCCGTGAGCTGGAAGCCGCGACCATCCCGCGCGTGCTGACCCAGGTCGACCTGGCGCTGATCAACACCAACTACGCGCTGGAAGCCAAGCTCGATCCGTCCAAGGATGCGCTGGTCATCGAAGGCAACGACTCGCCTTACGTGAACATCCTCGTAGCCCGCCCGGACGACAAGGACAGCGAAGACATGAAGAAACTGATTGCTGCCCTGCACAGCCCGGAAGTGAAGGCCTTCATCCTCGAGAAGTACAAAGGCGCGGTATTACCGGCGTTCTGATCTGAGTCGTTAACAAAAAATGGGGCGCATCGAATGCGCCCCATTTTTTTATGCCTGAAACACCTTCCCCTGTAGGAGCCAGGCGTGGCGGCGGCGGCGCGGGCCCGGGCGCGTTAGCCCGCCAGCCTGGG
>NZ_JASCOM010000235.1:0-9102 GCF_029959925.1 Pseudomonas sp. PS02303 | reverse complement strand
GGCTCGCTCCCACAGGATTTTGTGAACGCCCGAGATCCAGTGTGGGAGCGAGCCTGCTCGCGATGGGGCCCCGTTAGGCCAACGATTACTGCCCGGAAAAACGCAGTCGCGACAACTGTCGCAAATTCCCCTCGACATAATAATCATCCGTCCAACTGTCATCCGCCGCCAACGGCTGGACCTGCTTTAGCGCCAGTTTTTTCGCGTAATAGCGAAACCGGTAATGCTCATAAAACCGCAGCAACTCCAGACCATAACGGTCCGCCAGGTCGGTATCGCCGCGGATGATCAGGTAGTTCTCGTCATTGCTGTTGCTGGCAGCCGCACTGAGGTTATGACTGCCGCTGATGATCGTTGGCGTATCGCTGGTGAAATCCGTGACGATCGCTTTGGTGTGCACCAGCAGGTTGCCCTTCTGTCCTTCCTTGCTTTCCAGGAGCCAGCCTTCAAGGCCGGTATTGAGCAACGCAACCGTGGTGAATTCGGCGCTGCGGTCGGCGTGAAAACCGGTGATCTTGCTCACGGAGTTCTGCAGGCCGTAGCGCAGAATGTCGTCGTGGGGCTTACCGAGCAACGCGTTGAGGATGGCGTCGGGCAAGGTAAAGGCAGTGACGAACAGCAGGTCTTTTTTCGCCGCATTGATGATGTCGACGAACTCATGCAAGTCGCCCTGACCCGAGCGCGGGGAGAATCCGGCGAACAACGGTTGGCTCGGGTCCATCGGGTTGTGTTCGGTAATCCACTGCCGCGCGGCACCGACATCCGCCGGTGTGCCCCAGACCTGCTCGAACGTTTGCAGATAACGGGCGCCGACCCGAGCATCGTCCAGCACATGCACCACGTTGGCCTGACGGTAAATGCCGTTGGGCGTGAAGTTGGTGCTGCCGCAGAGCACGGCTTCAGGCTGACGCAGACCCGCGGCATCGAACCGGCTCAGGACGATGAACTTGTTATGGAAAATACTGTGGGTGACGCGCCCGCGCTTGTTTGCCGCCGGGATCTTTTCCAAGCTGGCCTCGTTAAAGGCGGTGGTGTCTTCGCCCGGTTGCGCGTGATACAGAACGCGAACGTGCACCCCGCGCTCCCGCGCCGCGTTCACCGCCTCGACAATCACCGGTAACTGGTATTCGTAGATGGCGACATCCAGTGCCCACTCGCTGCCGACGGCACGCTCGATAAACCCCAGCAAACGCCCGAGCAGACCGTTTTCCAGCCATCGGCGCGGGGCATCGGGCCAGGATTCCAGGGGCAACCTTTCCTTGCCGCCAAGGAGCGCGTCGAGCTCTGGAAACTTGCGCTGGAACGCCTGGCTGGCGGCCACGGCGCGGTTGAAATTGACACTCTGGTTGCCGGGATGGCCGTCATCGGAAGTGACCGTCACCTCCAGGGATTCGCCCAGTTGCGGCGCATCGGCGCTGCCGTAAGCCAGATAGACCCGGTATTGGATCGTCAGCCCCGGATTGACCGCGTAATCGGCCCAGCGAAATTTCTGCAACGGCGCGATATTGCTGGGAGTGGCGTGGTATTGAGGGAAGGTATGGGTCTTGCCCGGGAACGTCAGGCTGTTGAATAAAAACTGCCAGGGTTTGCTGCCCTGCTGCTTTTCGATGGCGAAACCCAGCAGGCCTTTGCGGCGGGGTTCGGCCACATCCATGGCCAACAGCACGCCATTGGTGCCGGCATAGGCTTTGACGCGGAAATCGTTCTGATGGTTAACGGCAAGTGCGCGCATGATTCACTCCTTTGATCGAATGCACTCAGAGCATAGGGGAGCGATGCGGATTCACCATGATTCTCCGGGACCGGGGTGATGCCATCGGGTGCAGGCTCGCTCGCACAAGGGATCTGCGGCGTAAACAAATCCTGCACGCGATGGGGCCTTTGCAGACAACACAGTCCTCAGCCTGAAACCAGCTCATCAATGTGGCGATAATCCGCTTGCAACTCTGCCGCCATCTGTCTGGCCCGACCTAACCGAATCGGCCCGCGCTCGATATCAATCAATAACCCCGGGCAGTCCAGCACCGGCAACCCCGGCCAGTCCTTCAATCGCCCATCGGTCACCAGCAGCAGCCTTTGCTGTTCCGCCGGAAAGCGTTTTTTCCGTGCCGCCAGCCAACGCCCCGCTTCACCCAGCGCCGCCAACAACGGCGTGCCGCCGCCCGCACCCAGGCCATCGAGCCAGGCACGCAACCCCGCCGACGCTTTCAAGCCTTGCACCTGCCACTTCGGCGCCTGACCGCTGGCGGTCAACAAGGCCAGGCGCGCGCGTTGGCGGTAAGCGTCGTCGAACACTTGCGCAAGTAAACCCTTGGCATCGCTCAACGCCTGATGACGGCGTGTCGAGGCCGATGCGTCGACGATCACCAGCCACAGCTCATGGGAGGAACGTGTGCGCAGGTGGAACAGCACATCTTTGCGTTGACGCGGCCGACCATTGAGCAAAGTGCCGGGCCAGTTGATCGAGCCACTGCGCGCAGCGTGACGCTTGCCCTGTTTACCGTTATCCAGTCGGCCTGCGCGGGGTCTGGCATTCGCCCCCGCGTCAGATCGAGGGCGAATGCCTAGGGCTTTTTTGGCCAGCTCGGCACTTCACGTCGGGCGCCGACCGGCAGGGCCTGAGCGGGCATTTCGCCCCATTGGCCCTGGCCTTCGCTCGGGCTGGAAGATTGCGCCGAGGGCGACTGATTGTGGTGCGGCGCTGGTGGCGATTGCTCGCGACGACGATGACGCAGGGCAAACTCGGCGACGGCGTCGATGTCTTCCTCGGCGATGGCGCCCGCCCCTCGCCATGCGGCGTGTGCACGGGCCGCGCGCAACCAGACCAGATCGGCGCGCAGGCCATCGACACCGGCGGCAAAACAGCGCTCGGTAATCTGCGCCAGTGCGGCATCATCCAGGGGGATGCTCGCCAATGCGCCGCGCGCCTTCTGGCAACGTTCACGCAGGGACTGCTGCTGGCTTTCCCACTCGACGCAGAAACCCTGGGGATCGGTGTCGAAATCCAGACGCCGGCGAATAATCTGGCCACGCTCGACCGGTGCGGTGTGACCATGGAGGGCGACGTTCAGGCCAAAACGGTCGAGCAGTTGCGGACGCAGCTCGCCCTCTTCCGGGTTCATGGTGCCGATCAGGACGAACTTCGCCGAATGCCGATGGGATATACCGTCGCGCTCGATCAAGTTGGTGCCGCTGGCGGCCACGTCGAGCAACAGGTCAACGAGGTGATCGGGCAGCAGATTGACTTCATCGACGTACAGCACACCGCCGTCGGCCTTGGCCAGTACGCCGGGGGAAAATTGCGCGCGGCCTTCGCTCAGGGCGGCGTCGAGATCAAGGGTGCCGACCAGCCGTTCTTCGGTGGCACCGAGGGGCAAGGTGACGAATTGACCGCTGGCCAGCAAGTCCGCCAGGCCTCGGGCGAGTGTCGACTTGGCCATGCCGCGCGGGCCTTCGATCAGCACGCCGCCGATTTTCGGGTCGATGGCGGTCAGGTAGAGGGCGAGCTTCAGATCGTCGGCGCCGACCACGGCGGAGAGCGGGAAATGCGGGGTGTCGGTCATCTTCAATACTCGGTCATGGTCTGTAGCAGGCACACTTTGTACCTGTAGGAGCGAGGCTTGCCCGCGAAGGCGTCTATTCAGTCGATATCACTATTGAATGTGAAGGCCTCATCACGGGCAAGCCTCGCTCCTACGGGGTTTGCGGTGTATCAGCCGTCTTCTTCTATGTCCAGCAACAGGTTTTCCAGCGCCTCGCGATACGCGCCCGGTTCCTGCCACATTCCCCGCTGCTGCGCTTCGAGCATGCGCTCGGTCATGTCACGCAGCGCATGTGGATTATGCTCACGCACAAAATCCCGGGTTGCCGGATCGAGCAAATACGCATCCGCCAGCAACGCATATTGATGATCGTCGATCAACCGGGTCGTGGCGTCGAACGCGAACAGGTTATCGACCGTCGCGGCCAATTCGAATGCGCCTTTATAGCCGTGACGCTTCACGCCGTCGATCCACTTCGGATTCGCCGCCCGGGAGCGAATCACCCGGTTCAACTCTTCCTTCAAGGTGCGGATCTTCGGCAAGTCCGGCTGACTGTGATCACCGTGGTAACTGGCCGCCGCTTCGCCGCTGAGGCTTTCCACGGCAGCGAGCATGCCGCCCTGGAATTGGTAATAGTCGTTGGAATCAAGCAGGTCATGCTCGCGATTGTCCTGGTTTTGCAGCACCGCCTGCACCTGGCTCAGACGCTGAGCGAATTGTTCGCGGGCGGCGGTGCCTTCATCGGACCCGCCGTAAGCGTAGCCGCCCCAGTTCAGGTAAACCTCGGCCAGATCTTCGCGGCTTTGCCACAGACGACCGTCGATGGCGCCCTGCACGCCTGCGCCATAAGCACCGGGCTTGGCCCCGAAGATGCGCCAACCGGCCTGACGCTTGGCCGCGTCTTCATCAAGGCCCGATTGCATCAGTGCTTCACGTTCGGCGCGCACTTTGGCGGCCAACGGGTTGAGATCGTCCGGCTCGTCCAGCGCGGCGACCGCTTGCACGGCAGCGTCGAACAGGCGGATCAGATTGGCGAAGGCATCACGAAAGAATCCGGACACGCGCAAGGTCACGTCCACGCGAGGACGGTCGAGCAAGCTCAGTGGCAGGATTTCAAAGTCGTCGACCCGCTGACTGCCGGTGGCCCAAACCGGGCGCACGCCCATCAGCGCCATGGCCTGGGCGATGTCATCGCCGCCGGTGCGCATGGTCGCGGTGCCCCAGACGGACAGGCCGAGCTGACGCAGGTGATCGCCGTGGTCTTGCAGATGCCGTTCGAGAATCAGGTTGGCCGACTGGAAACCAATGCGCCACGCCGTGGTGGTTGGCAGGTTGCGCACGTCCACCGAGTAGAAATTGCGCCCGGTCGGCAGCACGTCCAGACGACCGCGACTCGGCGCGCCGCTGGGGCCGGCCGGGACGAAACGACCACTCAGGGCATCGAGCAGGCCGCGCATTTCTGCAGGGCCGCAGGCGTCCAGGCGCGGGGCGACGACTTCGCGCAGGCTGTCGAGGATGGCGCGGACGTCGGACCAACCCGCTTCCTGTGGTAACAGGCCTTTGTGGCGAGGGAGTTTGTCGGAATGCCGCATCATCGCGCTGGATTGCGCAGCAGTCCCATTTTCCGGGTCCGCTTCGCGAACCAACGGGAGCAAGCTCCCTCGCCACAGAGGCTCGTTCCCATGAGGTTCGGCGTTGGTATTCAGAGTTTGCGCAATGAGTTGAGCTGCGAACAGTTCGAGGCGTTCGCGGGTATCCCCGGCGGTGCGCCAAGCCTCCTCGTTAAGCGATTGCAGTTCCACAGGACGCGGCCCCGCCCATGGCTCGGCCAACGCACAATCCAGCGGATCAAACCCCAGTTCAAACGCTTTGGCCAACGCCCGCAGCAGGCTTGATTGCGCGCCACGACCGTCGCCACGGGGGATGCGCAACAGCGCCAATAACGTATCGATGCGCAAGCGCCCGGTCGGCGACTCGCCAAAGATGTGCAGGCCATCGCGGATCTGCGACTCTTTCAAGTCGCACAAGTACGTGTCCAGCCGTGGCAACCAGATCGCCGCATCGACGTCGCTGTTGAGCTTTTCGTCCAGTTGCAGTTCACGGTCGATGTGCGTGTCGCGCACCAGTTGCAGGATGTCGCGCTGCAACTCTCGGGCGCGGCGCGGATCGAGCAATTGCGCTTCGTAATACTCGTCGGCCAGCAGTTCGAGATTGCGCAGCGGGCCGTAGGTTTCGGCGCGGGTCAGCGGCGGCATCAGGTGGTCGATGATCACCGCTTGGGTGCGACGCTTGGCCTGGGCGCCCTCGCCCGGGTCGTTGACGATGAATGGATAAATGTTCGGCAGTGGCCCGAGCAACGCATCCGGCCAGCAGTTTTCCGACAGCCCGACGCCTTTGCCCGGCAGCCATTCGAGGTTGCCGTGCTTGCCGACGTGGATCACGCCGTGGGCGCCATAGGTATGGCGCAGCCAGAAGTAGAACGCCAGGTAGCCGTGGGGCGGTACCAGGTCCGGGTCGTGATACACCGCACTCGGATCAACCTGATAACCCCGCGCCGGTTGAATGCCGACGAAGGTCAGGCCAAAGCGCAGCCCGGCGACCATCATGCGGCCGTCACGGCACATCGGATCGCTTTCGGGCGTGCCCCAGCGCTCCAGCACCGCTTGCTGATTGGCTTTGGGCAATTGGTGGAACATCAGCCGATAGTCGTCCATCGTCAAACTTTGCGCGCAGGGACGCTGATCAAGGGTGTCGAGGTCGTTGCTGACGCCGCCAAGCAACTGTTGAATCAACGCAGTGCCGCTGTCCGGCAACCCGGCAGGCAGCGGATAGCCTTCGGTGTGCAGCGCCCGCAGGATGTTGAGCGCGGCGGCCGGGGTGTCGAGGCCGACACCATTACCGATGCGCCCGTCACGGGTCGGGTAGTTGGCGAGGATCAGCGCGATGCGTTTTTCGCTGTTCGGTACCCGGGCCAGATCGATCCAGCGCCGCGCCAGTTCGGCGACGAAATCCATGCGCTCCGGTTGCGCCCGATAGCACACCACGTCCGACTGACTGCGCTCGCTGCGCCACGCCAGGTCCTTGAAGCTGATCGGCCGGCTGATGATCCGTCCGTCCAGTTCCGGCAACGCGATGTGCATCGCCAGATCACGGGGGCCGAGGCCCTGTTCACTGGCGAGCCAACCCGGCTCGTTGTCCTGGGCGCAGATCGCCTGGATCACCGGAATATTGCGTCGAAACGGCCGCAGATGCGGCGCTTCGGGGCTGGATTGAGCGAAACCGGTGGTGTTCAAGATCACCCCCGCCTCGACGTCGTCCAGTAGGTCCTCGACCACCGTCAGGCAGCCGGGTTCTTTCAGACTGGCCACAGCAATCGGCAACGGATTCAAACCCGCCGCCTGCAAACGCTGGCAGAAAACATCGATGAACGCGGTGTTCGCCGCCTGTAAATGCGAGCGATAGAACAGCACTGCCGCCACCGGTTGACCGGCCTGCCAATCGGCTTGCCAATCGTGAAGGTCGGCGGGGCTCTTTTGCGGGTGGTATATCGCCGTGCGCGGCAGGGTTTGCGGCTCGGCCCAGGCGTAATCGCGATCCAGCCAGCGATTGGCCAGGCAGCGGAAAAAATCCAGGGCATTGGCCATGCCGCCCTGACGCAAAAACTGCCAGAGCCGGTCACGGTCGGCGGCGGCTACGGTGCTCAGGTCGCTGAGTTCCGGGTCCGGGCGGTCATCGCCGGGCACCAGAATCAGCTGAACACCGCGCTGGGACAGCTCCACCAGACGCTCGACCCCGTAACGCCAATAGGCGATGCCGCCGTGCAACGAAATCAGAATGACCTTGGCATGGCGCAACACTTCGTCGACATACAAGTCGACCGACGCGTGATTCTGCACCTGCATCGGGTTGGCCAGGCGCACGCTCGGGTAATTGTCCGGCAACTGCTGCGCCGCTTCGGCGAGCAGCGCAAGGCTGGAATCGCCGCTGCACAGGATCACCAGCTCGGCGGGGGTTTGTCCAAGGTCGGCAATATTGTCATCCGACACGAAACCGCCGGGCTGGGTCCTGAGCAGGTGCATGGCTTAAACGCTGAGCGCGGCGCGCAATTGCGCTTCAAGCAGCGTGGCGTCCAGCTCCTGACCGATCAACACCAGACGCGTGTTGCGCGCTTCTTCGATGCCCCACTGACGGTCGAAGTGCTTGTCGAAACGTGTGCCCACGCCCTGAATCAGCAAGCGCATCGGTTTGTTCGGAATCGCCGCGAAACCTTTGACCCGCAGGATGCCGTGCTGGACCACCAGTTGGGTCAACGCGTCCAGCAGCAGGCTTTCGTCGGCTTGGGGCAATTCGATGGAAATGGAGTCGAAGGCGTCGTGGTCGTGATCGTCTTCACCTTCGTGGTGGTGATCGTGATGGCTGTGACGGCTGTCGATGTGTTCTTCGGAACCGGCACCGAGACCGATCAGCACGTCCAGTGGCACACGGCCGCTGCTGGCTTCGATGACTTTGACGGCCGGTGGCAGTTCTTCGGCGACTTCCAGGCGCACCCGGGCCAGATCTTCAGGGCTGATCAGGTCGGCCTTGTTGAGGATCACCAGGTCGGCGCTGGCCAGTTGGTCTGCGAACAGCTCGTGCAGCGGCGATTCGTGGTCCAGGTTCGGGTCGAGTTTGCGCTGGGCATCGACCCGATCCGGGAACGCGGCGAACGTGCCAGCGGCGACGGCCGGGCTGTCGACCACGGTGATGACCGCGTCAACGGTGCAAGCGCTGCGAATTTCCGGCCACTGGAAGGCTTGCACCAGCGGTTTTGGCAGGGCCAGGCCCGAGGTTTCGATGAGGATGTGGTCGAGATCGCCGCGACGGGCGACCAATTCGCGCATCACTGGGAAGAATTCTTCTTGAACGGTGCAGCACAGGCAACCGTTGGCCAATTCGTAGACGCGGCCGTTGGCCTCTTCTTCGGTGCAGCCGATGGAGCACTGCTTGAGGATTTCGCCATCGATGCCCAGCTCGCCGAACTCGTTGACGATCACCGCAATGCGGCGGCCCTGAGCGTTGTCGAGCATGTGCCGCAGCAAGGTGGTTTTGCCCGAGCCGAGGAAGCCGGTAACGATGGTGACGGGGAGTTTGGCCAGTGTTTTCATCGGATGCCCTTTGGCAAGGTGGCGGGCATACGGGACGACAATCGCTGCGACGGATGCGCGCGCGGAAGAGTTCGCCACCGGATCACCCCGCCCGGTTGTAGTGAGAATCTGTGTCGAGGCAGGTCTCCTGGCTGACGGTGTGCCGGTCGATGGACCTGGCATTCGCTGCGCCTTCCCGCGAACCCGTTGCACAGGGTTTGCAGTGGCGTGGCAGCGAACATCACCGTTCACAGTTGCGGGGGCAGCCGCGGCATCGACCGCGTTCCCTTCTTAGCTTCGGCAAATGCCGAAGAACCTCGAAAGCGCAAGGCTACGCATGGTGTGGGGGCGGGTCAATGTCTTGTGGCGCTCTCACCGGCGCCTTCGCGGGCACGCCTCGCTCCTGCGGGACAGCGGTGCGTTTACAGGAGCGAGGC
>NZ_JASCOM010000234.1:0-9129 GCF_029959925.1 Pseudomonas sp. PS02303 | reverse complement strand
GGGCAAGCCTCGCTCCTACAGTGATCGCGTGCCCCTGTAGGGGCGAGGCTTGCCCGCGAAGGCGTCGGACCAGACACCAGAGAATCCACCGGTCATCCCCGGAGAACCGCAATGACTGACACCCCAATGTCCCCCGCCGAATTCGAAGCAGCCTTGCGCGCCAAGGGCGCCTATTACCACATCTATCACCCGTACCACGTGGCGATGTATGAAGGCCGGGCGACCCGCGAGCAGATCCAGGGTTGGGTCGCCAATCGCTTCTACTATCAGGTGAACATCCCCCTGAAGGACGCTGCGATCCTCGCCAACTGCCCGGATCGCGAGATCCGTCGCGAGTGGATTCAGCGTCTGCTCGACCATGACGGCGCCCCCGGCGAAGACGGCGGCATCGAAGCGTGGCTGCGTCTGGGCCAGGCCGTCGGGCTCGACCCGGATCAACTGCGCTCGCAGGAACTGGTCTTGCCGGGCGTACGTTTCGCCGTGGACGCCTACGTAAACTTCGCCCGCCGGGCCAGTTGGCAGGAAGCCGCCAGCAGCTCGCTGACCGAGTTGTTCGCGCCGCAGATCCACCAATCGCGCCTCGACAGCTGGCCGCAGCATTATCCGTGGATCGACCCGACGGGCTACGAGTATTTCCGCACCCGTCTCGGCCAGACACGCCGTGACGTGGAACACGGTCTGGCGATCACTTTGCAGCACTACACGACGCGTGAAGGCCAAGAGCGCATGCTGCAAATTCTCCAGTTCAAACTGGACATCCTTTGGAGCATGCTCGATGCCATGAGCATGGCCTACGAACTGAACCGCCCGCCGTATCACAGCGTGACCGACCAGCGGGTCTGGCATAAAGGAATCACCTTATGAGTTTCGATCGCAGCAAGACCCCGACGTGGCGTCAGGGCTACCGCTATCAGTACGAACCGGCGCAGAAAGGCCATGTCCTGCTGTACCCGGAAGGCATGATCAAACTCAACGACAGCGCTGCGCTGATTGGCGGTTTGATTGATGGCCAGCGTGACGTAGCGGCGATCATCGCCGAACTGGACGCGAAGTTCCCCGACGTGCCCGAGCTCGCTGAGGACATCGAGCAGTTCATGGAGGTTGCCCGTGCTCAGCACTGGATCGAACTTGCCTGATTCCGTGTCAGGCACGTTACCGCCAAAACCTGAAATCGGCCTGCCGCTGTGGCTGCTGGCCGAGCTGACGTACCGCTGTCCGCTGCAATGTCCATACTGCTCCAACCCGCTGGACTTCGCCGAACAAGGCAAAGAACTGAGCACCGAGCAGTGGATCAAAGTGTTCCGCGAAGCCCGGGAAATGGGTGCCGCACAGCTGGGCTTTTCCGGCGGAGAGCCGCTGGTGCGCCAGGACCTTGCCGAGTTGATCGCCGAGGCGCGCAAGTTGGGTTTCTACACCAACCTCATCACGTCCGGCATTGGCCTCACCGAGCAGAAAATCAGCGACTTCAAGAAAGCCGGCCTTGATCACATCCAGATCAGTTTCCAGGCCAGCGACGAACAAGTGAATAACTTGTTGGCGGGTTCGAAAAAGGCCTTCGCGCAGAAGCTGGAAATGGCTCGTGCGGTGAAAGCCCACGGCTACCCGATGGTGCTGAACTTCGTGACCCATCGGCACAACATCGACAAGATCGACCGGATCATCGAGCTGTGCATCGCCCTTGAAGCGGACTTTGTCGAACTCGCCACCTGCCAGTTCTATGGCTGGGCACAGCTCAATCGGGTCGGCCTGTTGCCGACCAAAGAACAATTGGTTCGTGCCGAACGCATCACCAACGAATACCGCGCCAAACTGGAAGCCGAAAGTCATCCGTGCAAGCTGATTTTCGTCACGCCGGACTACTACGAAGAACGCCCGAAAGCCTGCATGAACGGCTGGGGCAGCATCTTTCTCACAGTCACGCCGGACGGAACCGCACTGCCGTGTCACGGTGCCCGACAGATGCCGGTGCAATTTCCGAACGTGCGCGATCACAGCATGCAGCACATCTGGTACGACTCGTTCGGCTTCAACCGCTTCCGTGGTTACGACTGGATGCCCGAGCCGTGCCGCTCCTGCGACGAGAAAGAAAAAGACTTCGGCGGCTGCCGCTGCCAGGCGTTCATGCTCACGGGTGACGCCAGCAATGCCGACCCGGTGTGCAGCAAGTCGGAGCATCATGGCGTGATTCTCAAGGCCCGCGAAGAAGCCGAACACGCGACCCAGACCATTGAACAACTGGCCTTTCGCAATGAACGAAACTCACGCCTCATCGCTAAAAGCTGAACCCTTCAGCGCTTCCCGGGCCGTCGCGGCCGGTATCGACTTCGCCGAGCTGTTAGTCGGCCAGCATGGCCTGTTCTGGAACGAATACCGCCCCGAGGATGCCGCCTGCAGGATCTGGCGTTGGTGCGACGGCCAGGCCCGTTGCCTGACGCCAACGGGTTTCAGCGTGCGCAGTCGGGTGTACGAATATGGCGGTGGCGCGTTTTGTCTGACGAATGTCGGGATTGTTTTCGTCAACGAAGCAGACCAGCAACTCTATCGGCAATCGCTGGCGGGCGAGACGCCTGAGGTGCTGACCTCCGGGGAATGCCGTTACGGCGATCTGCAGTTTGCCAACGGACAGGTTTTGGCGGTTGAAGAGAACCGGGATCGGCATCGTCTGGTGGCGATTGATGTGGCTGACGGCCAGCGTCATCTGCTGGCCGAAGGCGCCGATTTCTATGCCGCGCCGACGCTGAGTCCGGACTCGCAACGATTGGCGTGGATTGAATGGAGCCGCCCGGATCAGCCATGGACCGCCACTCGCTTGATGGTTGCCGAGCGCCAGAATGATGGGGGCTTCGCTCAACCGCGTTGTGTGGCGGGCGATGGTGCGCAGGAGTCACTGCAACAACCGCGTTTCGACAGCTACGGCCACCTGTTTTGCCTGACGGATCGCGGCGGCTACTGGCAGCCTTGGGCGGAATCCGCAGACGGCCTGAGCCAGCTGCCGAGTGCCGCCGCTGACCATGGGCCGGCGCCGTGGCAGCTGGGGGGCAGCACCTGGTTGCCGCTAGGCGAAAGCAGCTACTTGGCCAGCTGGACCGAAGGCGGGTTCGGCAAACTGGGAATCTGCGGTGACGCCGCTGAAGATTTCACCGGTGATTACAGCCGTTTTCGTCATCTCGCACTGGATGAGCAATTCATCTATTGCATCGCGGCATCGCCGGTCAGTTCGTCGGCGGTGATCGCAATCGAGCGCGATACCCGCCAGGTCAAAATCATCGCCGGCGGGATCGCACCGTTGCCCGCCGAGCGCATCAGCGTCCCGCGAACCTTGCGCTACCCGAGCGGTTCGGGCGAGGCCCACGGCTTCTTCTATCCGCCGATGACCGGCGAGGCGAAACCGCCGCTGGTGGTGTTCATCCACGGCGGCCCGACCTCGGCCTGCTACCCGATGCTTGATCCACGCATTCAGTACTGGGCGCAACGCGGCTTCGCCGTGGCCGATCTCAACTACCGCGGCAGCAGTGGCTATGGCCGGGCGTATCGCCAGGCGCTGCATTTGAGTTGGGGTGACGTGGATGTCGAAGATGCCTGCGCGGTGGTCGCTTATCTTGCCGATCGCGGCTTGATCGACGGCGACAAGGCGTTTATTCGCGGCGGCAGTGCTGGCGGTTACACCACGCTGTGTGCGTTGGCCTTTCACAACGTCTTCCGCGCAGGCGCCAGCCTTTACGGTGTCAGCGATCCCGTGGCACTGGGCCGCGCGACCCACAAGTTCGAAGGCGATTATCTGGATTGGCTGATTGGCGATCCGGTTGAGGATGCCGAACGATACGCCGCGCGCACTCCGCTGCTGCATGCGAACAACATCAGTGTTCCGATGATTTTCTTTCAGGGCGAGCTGGACGCCGTGGTAGTGCCGCAACAGACCCGCGACATGGTCAAGGCGCTACAAGACAACGGCATTCTGGTTGAAGCGCATTACTATGCGGACGAACGTCATGGCTTTCGCAAGGCGGGGAACCAGGCCCATGCGCTGGAGCAGGAGTGGTTGTTTTATCGGCGGGTGATCGAACTCGCAAGCTGAAACCGCGTCGCGCCCTTCGCGGGCGAGCCTCGCTCCTACAGGTACGGTGTTATCCCGTAGGAGCGAGGTTTGCCGCGAAAGCGTTCTATCTGACGCCGCAGAACTCAGCGCTTGGCGATGATGTACACCGCATGCACGATCCCCGGAATGTAACCGCACAACGTCAGCAAAATATTCAGCCAGAAAGCGCCGGCGAAACCGACTTGTAGAAACACGCCCAGTGGTGGCAACAGAATGGCAATGATGATGCGAATGAAATCCATGGGGCAGCTCCTGATGTGAAGTGAACTCGTGTGAGCCCTACTGCTAATCGACACGCGCCGTTCGTCAGGGTTCAGTAGGAACCTGGCGCAATAGCGAAACCTCATGAATCGCAGGCAAAAAAACGCCCCACGCGAAAGAATTAAACGTGGGGCGATGCGTTATTACCGCGAGACGGTTCTGGAATTCGTGCGGGAAAAGTCTGATCAGACCGCAATCCCCTTGCGGCACTACAGTTGTGCGGTGCGTACGCGGGAAAAGGCGCGGGACAGGCGCAGGATCATTTCGTCGATGTTGGCGTTGCTGACCGTGAGCGCCGGGGTAAAGCGCAGGCAATCGGGTTGTGGGGCGTTGATCACCAAGCCTTCGGACAACGCGGCTTTGACCACGGCTTCAGCGGAATCGTCGGACAGGGTCAGTCCCCAGAGCAGCCCTTGCCCGCGCAACTCGCCGTGACCATAGCGATAGGACAAACGACTCAAGGCTTCGCGCAGGTGCTGACCGGTTTCAACCACATGATCGAGAAAAGCCTTGTCCTGAATCGTGTTCAACACCGCAAGACCGGCAGCGGTCATCAGCGCATTGCCATGATGAGCGCCCGACAGGTCGCCCACCTCGAAACAACAGGCCTTGCCCCGCGCCAACAACGCAGCCAATGGCACGCCACCGCCAAGCCCTTCGCCGAGGACGACGATATCTGCCCGAACACCGTGGACCTGTTCGGCAAGCAACGTGCCGCAGCGACCGAGGCCGGTGTGCACGTCGTCGAGGATCAACAAAATGCCCAGCTCCCGACACAGGCGTTCGACACCCTTGAGGTAATGCGCGGTGGCCGGAATCACCCCGGCTTCGTTTTGGATCGGTTCGAGCAGGATGGCCACGGTCCGGGCATCGACCGCCGCGTGCATCGCCGCCAGATCATTGAAGGGAACGGGGTGAAAGTCCGACGGTGAAATCGTCCCGGGACTATGGCCATGGCAGCCGTTGCTGGCCACGATGATCCGTGAGGCCCCGCTGCGATGCAGTCGACCCCATTGACGAGCCAGTTGAATCGCGGCCTCACGGGCTTCGGTGCCGCTGTTGAGCAGGTACGCCTGATCACTGCCGGTACTATTGCAGAGCCGCTCGGCAAGGTTGAGCATGCCGCGGTTATGCAGTGCGAAACCCGGGTTGATCAGCGATTGAGCCTGTTCTGATATTGCATTGACCAGCACCGAAGGGCTGTGGCCCAGGCTATTGGCGCCGCCACCCTGTGAGAAATCCAGGTAAGCGCGGTCATCGCTGTCCCACAGCCAGGAGCCTTGGCCGCGGACAAAAATCTGCTTCGGCCGCTCGACACTGGGCATCAGGCACTCGCGGGAAAGGTTGTCGCGTCTGGACGCTTGGGAAGTGTCTACGACCAAGTCGTCGAGGCTCGGTGGAGTGCGACGCAAGTTGAACAGATTCATCCGCAAAAGCCTCGCTTGAGGTTTTTTGCCTTACCTATGTAAACACCATCAACGTAAACGGTATTCATCGTGCGCTCTGGCCCTGTAAGCCTTGTGAATGCGGTTAGACTAGGCCCAGACAAGGCGTTGAGCCATTTCGATTTCCCAGCATTTTCGATAAGCGCACCTTATGGATTTCAAGCAACTGCGTTATTTCGTCGCGGTCTATGAAGAAGGCCACGTCGGCCGGGCGGCCGAGCGACTGTCAATCTCCCAGCCGGCGCTGTCCCAGCAGATCCGCCAGCTCGAGCAAAACCTCGATGTAAGCCTGTTCGAACGCAGCAGCAAACGCCTGCTACCCACTCTGGCCGCCCATACTTTGTACAACCACGCCCTACCCTTGCTTGATGGCCTGCAACGGGCCCGCGAGGCATTGGGCAACTTCAAGGGTCAGGCGCTGCGCACCTTGGCCATTGGCGTGTTGCAGACGGTTCACACCAGTCTGGTGCCGCAGATGCTCGAACGCGTGCGCAAGGCGCAACCGCATCTGGTGGTGCAGATCTATGAATTGACTGGCCTGGAAATCGAGCGGCGGTTGCTCAATGGTTCCCTCGACATCGGCATCAGCTACCTGCCGCCCCGACAGCCGGGGTTGCACGGCGTCTTGCTGTACGAAGATGAACTGACCCTGGTGATCCCGGCGGACCACCCGTTGCGCGAGTTCAAGAAAGTCTCGATGAGTCAGGCCGCCGAGTTGCCCATGCTGTTGCTGGGTGAAGAGTTTCAAGTGCGGCAGATCTGGCAGACACAACTGGCCAATCTGGGACGACGGCCGCAGGTGCAGGCGGAACTGAACAACATGGCGGGGATTCTCGACAGTCTGCCCCACACCCGGCTGGCCACCGTGCTGCCTGGGCGCTCGCAAAAGGCGCTCGGCAACAATGAATTGCTCTGGAAACCGCTGACCGAGCCGCGAGTGCCGCTGAAAGTCGGATTAGTGTGTCGGGATGTGCAGCGGCAACAAGCCTCGCTGGCCCTATTGCGCACGCTGTTGGAAGAAGTGATGAACGGGCCCGACGACCGTTTGAACAACTCGACTGCGCTCGACGGGCCGCGCTGAATACTTTTCTGCGGGCAAAAGAAAACCCCGCCGAAGCGGGGCTTTGCAGACTGTTTCCCTGACATCCATTTCACTCCGCCGTCCTGGCAGAATCCTACGTGTCCGTGTTGTTGCTTTGCGCTTCCTGCGCGACGTCCATGTGAAGTAGATTAGCTCTGGATCCAATCTTCGCCTATGGGAGAACAGCAGCACGTCATGTAAGAGAATGCTTACATGACGCTATCGGGTCAGAACTGTCCGGCGTCCAGCAGGAACAGCGACTCGCTCCCCGCCTTCACCGACGCACTCAACGAGTGAATACGCGGCAGCAGACGGGCGAAATAGAACCGCGCCGTGCCCAGCTTGCTCGCGTAGAAATCATCCTGCGCTTCTTTGCCGAAGGCCGCCTTGGCCATCAGCGCCCACATGTAGGCGTAAGCCACGTAACCGAAGGTTTGCAGGTACTCGACCGACGCCGCGCCGATTTCGTTCGGGTTGTTTTTCGCCCGGTCCAGCAACCACGAAGTCAGCTCGTCGAGGGTGGTGACGGCTTCGTTCAGCGGCTTGGTGAACTCCGCGAGATCAGCGCTGGCGGTGGCGGTGAAATGACGAATCTCATCCGCGAACAGGTTGTAGAACGCCCCGCCCGTGCCGACGATCTTGCGTCCTACGAGGTCAAGCGCCTGAATGCCGTTGGTGCCTTCGTAGATCTGGGTGATGCGCACGTCGCGAACCAGTTGTTCCTGACCCCACTCACGGATGTAACCGTGGCCGCCAAAAACCTGCTGGCCGTGCACGGTGGTTTCCAGACCGAGGTCGGTCAGGAACGCCTTGGCTACTGGCGTCAGCAGAGCGACCAGATCTTCCGCGCGTTTGCGGACGGTCGCGTCTTCGCTGAACTTGGCCGTGTCCAGTTGCATGGCCACGTAAGTGGAGAACGCACGACCGCCTTCGTTCGAGGCTTTCATGGTCAGCAGCATGCGACGCACGTCCGGATGGACGATGATCGGGTCTGCGACCTTGTCCTTGTTCTGCGCGCCGGTCGGCGAACGGCTTTGCAGACGGTCGCGGGCGTATTCGACGGCGTTCTGATAGGAGCGCTCGCCGGTGGCCAGGCCCTGGATACCGACGCCCAGACGCTCGTAGTTCATCATGGTGAACATCGCCGCCAAGCCTTTGTTCGGCTCGCCGACCAGGTAACCCACGGCTTCGTCGAAGTTCATCACGCACGTCGCGGAGGCCTGGATGCCCATCTTGTGTTCGATCGAACCGCAGTTCGCCGGGTTACGCGCTCCCAGGCTGCCATCGGCATTGACCATGAACTTCGGTACCAGGAACAGCGAAATGCCTTTCGGCCCCGCCGGGGCGTCCGGCAGTTTGGCCAGCACCAGGTGAATGATGTTCTCGGTCAGGTCGTGCTCGCCACCGGTGATGAAGATCTTGGTGCCGCTGACCTTGTAGGAACCGTCGGCCTGAGGCTCGGCCTTGGTGCGGATAATCCCCAGGTCTGTACCGGCGTGCGGTTCGGTCAGGCACATGGAACCGGCCCAGACGCCGGCATACATGTTCGGCAGGTACGCAGCTTTCAGTTCTTCACTGGCGTGGGCGTTGATCGACAGGCAGGCACCGGCGGTCAGCATCGGGTACAGACCGAACGACAGGCTGGCGGAGTTGACCATTTCTTCGACTTGCGCCGACACGGCCTTGGGCATGCCCATGCCGCCGTAGGTCGGATCGCCACCGACACCGACCCAACCGCCTTCAGCGTAAGTCTGATAAGCCTGTGGGAAACCGGCCGGCGTGGTGACGGCACCGTCCGCCCAATGGCAACCTTCTTCGTCAGCTGCACGGCTCAGGGGGGCGATGCTTTTGCTGGTGACCTTGCCGGCTTCTTCGAGAATGGCTTCGACGGTTTCAGCATCAACGGTCTCGGCCAGCGCAGGCAGCTGCGCCCAGAGTTTGGCGACCTCGAAGACTTCATTGAGGACGAAGCGCATATCGCGCAGGGGCGCTTTGTAGTCAGCCATGGCAAACCTCGCAAGATCTAAACAGGTGATTCGTGGGAATGATGTTTTCGTTGGGCTCGAGTGTAACCCAACAACTTTTGCGACACATAGGGTCAGGCCGTGACCGTTTTGTAATTTTTAGTCAGCAGGATTTCAGCTGAGCAGTTCTCGCCTGGCAGAACGCATTCGCGGGCAAGCCTCGCTCCTACAGGTCGGGGTCACGCATATCCCGTGAACGACACTGACCTGTAGGAGCGAGGC
>NZ_JASCOM010000233.1:0-9137 GCF_029959925.1 Pseudomonas sp. PS02303 | reverse complement strand
AAACAGCCAGCCCGTGAGTAGCGGTTTGGGCCGCTGACGCGGCCAAAACGGCATTACGAACGTCTATGTCTCTGACTGAGCTAATTTGCGCTTTCGCCCGCTGATTCCATAGGCAACCCTCGCGACTCTCAGTTTTCGAGGTGTTTAGCGCGTTTTCACACAGCCTGGACCGGTTGCTGCCCTTCGCGACAGGCTGTAATCGGTCATAAGCAGTCAGTGGACAGACTAGTTGTAACCTGATTGCCGCGTTGCACCATCGTTGTCGGCCAACCGGACTGGGGGCAGTTGCACCGTTTTACTCGTTATCGGTAATTGCCTGCTTTTTACCGTTGTATTTCATGTGCGCAATCTACGCAGTTAGAACCCGTTGCCGCCCACAGGTGATACCAGCCGCTCGACAGAAGTCGCAATTCGATCCCGAGCAATCTTGTCATTTGCCAAGGCTTAGGG
This sequence comes from Pseudomonas sp. PS02303, assembly GCF_029959925.1. Classification (NCBI taxonomy): domain Bacteria; kingdom Pseudomonadati; phylum Pseudomonadota; class Gammaproteobacteria; order Pseudomonadales; family Pseudomonadaceae; genus Pseudomonas; species Pseudomonas sp. PS02303. The sequence continues at coordinate 8,687 of NZ_JASCOM010000233.1, read as the reverse complement.
CAGGGTCGATACCACTGACATCTCTGCCAAAGGAGTCACCCCATGTCAAAGGTATATCCCAGTATCGATCCCGAGGGGTTGGTCGAGTACTCAGTGGTCTACACCGACCGCTCGCTCAACCACATGTCGCAGTCATTTCAAGACGTGATGAAGAACATTTCCAGGACCTTGAAACAGGTCTACAACGCCCAGGCTGTTGCGGTGGTTCCGGGCAGCGGCACATTTGGCATGGAAGCGGTGGCGCGCCAGTTTGCCACCGACCAGCAATGCCTGGTGATACGCAACGGCTGGTTCAGTTATCGCTGGAGCCAGATCCTTGAGATGGGCAACATCCCGGCGGCCACCACGGTGCTGAAAGCCCGACCGGTCGAGACTGGTCGCCAGGCTGCCTACGCCCCGCCCCCTCTGGACGAAGTGCTGGCAGCCATTCAGGCGCAGAAGCCGCAGATTGTCTTCGCCCCCCACGTTGAAACTTCATCAGGGATTATCCTGCCCGACGAGTACCTGCGGGCCGTCGGCGACGCCGTGCACGCGGTGGGTGGACTGTTCGTGCTGGACTGCATCGCCTCAGGCACGCTTTGGGTTGATATGCAGCAATGCGCGGTAGACTTGCTGATCAGTGCACCACAGAAAGGCTGGAGCGCCTCCCCTTGCTGCGCACTGGTGATGCTCAGTTCGTTGGCCCTCGAGCGCATCGAGCAGACGCAAAGCAGCAGCTTCGCCTGCGACTTAAAAAAATGGCTTCAGATCATGCAGGCCTACGAACAGGGCGGATATGCCTACCATGCGACCATGCCCAGCGATTCCCTCGCGCGATTTAACGAAGTGATGAAAGAGACGCAAGCCTACGGTTTCGACAAGGTCCGCGACGAACAACAGGCCCTGGGCGATCGGGTGCGGGCAATGTTGACCGGCAAAGGCATCAAGAGCGTGGCCGCAGCGGGCTTTCAGGCGCCTGGCGTAGTGGTGAGCTACACCGATGATGCCGACATCAAGAGCGGCAAGAAATTTGCCAACCACGGCCTGCAGATCGCCGCCGGAGTGCCGTTGCAATGCGACGAGCCGGCCGACTTCCAGACCTTCCGCATCGGTCTGTTCGGACTCGAAAAGCTGCACAATATCGAGCGCACGGTCCGCACCCTCGAGCAGGCATTGGACGAGGTGTTGGTTAACTAAGCCCTCATCGTGCCCGCAGCAACTGCCGGACTTGTGAATTCCAGGAAGGCATCCTGCCCCGGGCACTGCCGGCCCATGGCGCTAATCTTCGACAAATTTGACGCTAGTCGCCCGGACGTCATATTAGAACCACAAGGGAACGCCCATGCACGCGTCTTACTGACACGTGCACCCTTCAGCGCTATCAGAAAAGGGTTCCAACAAAGCCTTTCACGGGGTGGATGATTGGCGGCTGTATGACTCGGATTGCCCCATTGCAGACGGTGGCAACGGGCAAAAATCGGCCAAGAGCAGACGCTGCTTGTGCCTTAACCCCAAGTTACATTCACTGATGTGGGCGTACCCTAAAAATGGATCGCGTGCACCCTATGCACGCTCAAACGCGGCACACGCATGACGACCCTGCTTGGGAAGACTCTGTAGGTGCTAACACACCGAATGTGAACGCCACACGTAAGCTCAGCTCACCCTTCCCCGAGAAGCTCGCCTGACCAGCCTCCTTATGTGACGAATTAATTCACGGATATTTACCGATGGAGTAGGTCCTTATACGATGGAGTCCGCATTTATTCCTGCCCATCACGTCTGAGTAAGCTATGGTTATTCGGTGTATGACAAAACGGATTAACAAATTGTGTTTTATAGTCACGCAAAATTTTTCGCAGACAAATAAGCGGCAACTGTCCATAGGTCAGTTATTTCTATATTCACATACAACACCGTTGGGTGCCTGAGCGATGAATAACACTAGTTTTCTGGGTGAAAGCGCTAAGAGCTTCAGTATAGTGATAGTGAATTACAAGACACCAGAAATTACCAAGATATGTTTGGATTTATTGCATCAGCATGTGGGTGGTATCGTTCCAATATGGGTAGTTGACAACTATTCCGCCGATGAAAGTACTGAGTACTTGCGGACTCTTGACTGGATCAACTTAATCGAGCGTACTGTTTCTGAACCAGAGCAGGGCCATATCGCCCATGGCAAAGCACTTGACATGGTTTTGGAGCGGATTGAGTCTGATTATTTACTCCTGATGCACACCGATACATTTATTTTCGATAAAAATGTTTTTCCAATGATGCTAAATAAATGCATGAAAAACCCCAACATTGTAGCCGTCGGTTGTGTAGAGCAACTAAATCGTGGGACCACGAGAACCCTTTGGCGGTTTAGCTCACGATTGTTAAAGCACCATTTCAGACGCCTGAAAATCTCCTTGGGATTACGTTCCAGAGAACCAAAACCGTACAGAGAAGTCTACTTGAAGAGTTTCTGTACATTGTGGAACTGCAAACTTATCAAACAGCACGGCTTGCGTTTCTCAATGGATGATCGTGTGCCCGGCTACACCCTCCAAGACCGCATGACCGAGCTTGGCTATGTCATTGAAATGTTATCGCCGCGTAAAATTTTCAGCTATCTAGATCACATTCAGTCCGGCACTGTCGCAGCGGCTGGTGGCTATGAAAAGACTCATAGACGAACCAAAATGTACAACAACATTCTCAAGCGTCTTAACAAAGACAACAGCCAAAGCTAAGCGTTGAAGGCACGCAGCGAGTAGTGTGTGCGACACGGCTTGAAATTATCCTTGGGTTTTTATATTAAGTTATTGGAGCGGTAATGGCCCCCATCACTCAAACACTACCAATCACCCTCTCCCCGGAGCTTGATTTCGACCAGAGCGCCGCCAGCGCTTTGGGTGACTCGCTAGCCAGTAGCTATATCCAGGCTACGCCATTTCCGCATATAGTCATCGATAATTTTTTACAGGAAGACCTGATTGCGAGTATCTGTTCGCACTTCCCGGTCGAGCCCACTAACAACGAAATGCTCTACGAGCGTGGTTATAAAGGTCAGCGCAAACGACAAATCAGTCCCAACGAATGCGCCCCCTATTTGAAGACTGTTTTCAACGCCTTTAACTCGGCCCCCATGTTGCAGTTTCTTGAAAAGCTCACGGGCATCGAAGGTTTGATACCCGACCCCTACTTTATCGGTGGCGGGCTGCATGAAACGAAAAGTGGTGGCTTCCTAGGTGTTCACTCGGACTTCAGACTCAACAAAAAGCTTAATATTGAACGCAGGTTGAATGCCATAATTTATCTGAATGAAGACTGGCAAGAGGAGTACGGCGGCAACCTGGAACTTTGGGATATCGACATGAAGACTTGTCTTAAAAAAGTCCTGCCAATTTATAACCGTTGTGTCATTTTCAACACAGACAAAGACAGTAATCATGGGCACCCCGAGCCTTTAACGACTCCGGAGCACATCACGCGCAGGTCTATAGCGCTTTATTATTACACCGCACAAACCATGGCGGCCGATCCCGCACAAAGAAATAAAACACATTACAAGCCAAGGCCCAAAGATCGTTTAAGCCTCAAGTACTATTTGAACAAACTAATCAAAAAGAGAAACTAAGCTATATCGCTAGAGAGGACGCCTCCCCCCCCGTCGTTCCGCCGACCAGGCTCAGGCTTACCGCCTAAAGATGGCTCGGCGAGGGAGACTTCTTCCCGATAATGCTTTCTGCAGCAGCGTGGCACTCGGCATAACTTCCTAGCCCGTCGAAGATTTGCGGGGTGTACCAGACTTCGTCTCCTGGTGCGAAGGCCATCACACCCGGCCCCACTTCTTCGACAACGTCAGATATGTCGTGTCCGGTAAGGGTAACCGCCGAGTTTATGCGGTAATACTCGGCCAACCGGATGACAATTGCGATGTGACTTCACTAGAACAACCTTGAACGCTCTGAATAACCAAAGATTTCGGAGACTAGACCGACCGACTGCTCTTGGCGGTTTGCAGCCTGTCACCAGTCCTTAAAATAACCTGGTTATTTCATTCAAGATCCGATCCTGCGTTTCAACACTGGGTCTGTGGCGATAAGCCACTGCTAAAAATGCAACGCCTTCGTAGTCGCAGCGGATCGAAAAAGTCATCCCTTGACGAAACCCAAAAACGGACCTGTCTCCGGCATCAACAAAATATCTCGCTTTTGTAAGCGCTGATTGAGCGTGCTTCAGGCATTCAGCTTGACTAAGCGAGTGTTGTATCCAACTGGTAGTGACACGTACAGAAGACGTCTCGCTATCATCGATCGGTGGTCGAGCAATGGCTTTGGCAGGTGTATTGATATTGTCGTTACTGGAACAAGCAGTTAGCCCCATTGAGATAACAGTCAGCAAAAAGCCAAAACGAAGTCTCGAATGCTTAAGTAAGTGTCGCATCGCGGGGCGTTCCTCTGACGATGTGCAATGAATAAAAAATGCCTTGTGCTGCCATGTGCTCGTCTCTGGCGTAGAAACAGACGTTGTTAGCATAGCAGTGGAAAAGTGGCTTTCTGGCAACCGATCTGCAAGGTCAGCTATTGGCCGTTTTTTGCCGGTCAAGGCCACCCAGTGTGCTGGTCAAATCCGATGCAAACGACTGGTCAAGTCGAATGCAAATGGGTGGTCAAGTCCATGCAATTACGCACTATAGAAATCGGCGAGGTTCTGGCGCAGGTCGCTCAGATCAAGACATCGATCACTGCTGCGCAGAAGGTGAGTGGCTGGAATGTGATCTCCAAGGTTGAACGAGTAAAACAGTCACTCCTGCCCACTCGATAACTGTCCCATCATGCTGCGTGCATCCCTGCTGGCCAATGCCGAAATTTTGCTGGAGGCCAGCCAGGGGAGCTACTTTTTCAACAGAATCGGCCGAATACAGCCGATCATTAAGTGGAGAACATCGCCCTTAGCGCTGAAGTCGGGTAGGTGACTTCGCCGGACGGTTACGCTGCACCCTCGTCTTCGATTCGTTGTGAAATCTTGATCCTAAAGGAGCGATTTAGAACCGAACCGGCATGCCAAAACCTGGTTAGTCGAATTGTGTGCCTTTTTGTATCAGTTCGACTTTGTACCCGTTGGGATCTTCAATGAAAGCGATTATCGTGCGTCCATGTTTCATGACACCTGCTGGCCGAGGAACGCGATATCCCAGGATTGCTGCGCGGTTGCACACCGCTTCTGCATCCTCAACCTCGATAGCGACATGCCCGTATGCATCACCAAGTTCATAGCTATCTTGTCCCCAATTTCGCGTCAGTTCCAAGACGGCAGATTCTGTCTCCGGGCCATACCCGAGGAAAGCAAGAGTGAATTTGCCCTCCGGATAGTCTTTCCGTCTCAAAAGGCTCATGCCGAGCACTTTGGTGTAGAAGTGAATGGTTTTATCCAGATCTACTACGCGTAGCATGGTATGTAGGATGCGCATTAGTTTCTCCGCTGCAGCATCGGCCCGCAAGGCCGACATCTCTTAGAAGGCTTTCTCGAACAGAGACGAAAGCCGTGCGTCCACGCCCTATCTATCGCGAGCCCTTGAGGCCCGAAGATTACGGTCATTGGATGCCTTTGCGAGGCCGATGTTAAGCTCACACTGGAATCACTAAAAGTGACAAAAAGTGAGCAGTGCCATCACAAAAGGAAAATGTCTTGAAGCTTTCACAGCTCGGTTTTTTTTGCGCCGTCGTAGAGCACGGCACAATAGCCGCCGCCGCCGTACAGCTGCATTGCGTACCTTCGAACATCACAGCAAGGCTACGAGAGCTTGAAGACCAGCTGGGTGTCGTCCTGTTCAACCGAGAAAAAAACCGGTTGCTGGTTACACCCGAAGGTAGGCTGGTCTACCGCAACGCAAAGTTGCTCGTCGATCTGGCGGCTGAAACACGCTCGCTTTTTTCGACCGATTCCATTAATGGTGTGCTTCGAGTCGGGGCGCTGGATGTAGCGCTGGCTAATCATCTGCCCCAGCGTCTCGTACGGTACCGTCTGGAGGCGCCGGGGGTAGATCTCCACATCCGTCCGGAGCACTCGCTACACTTGGAGCGACTATTGATCGATGGCGAGCTTGATCTGATCCTCACTGATGGTCCAATCGAGCATCCATTGCTTGAAAGCCGCTTAGCCTTTCGTGAGCGCTTACTGAGAGTGGTACCGAAGGCTTTCTCCTCGCCCACCCCCGAAAGCTTGGCTGGACTTGAACTGTATGTATTTGGTCGCACCTGTCACTACAGACACCAGGTTGACAACTGGCTTGAAAGCAACGGCATCCAGCCTCGGGCGATTTTGGAAATCGAGTCGTATCCGAGTATTTTTGCATGTATAGCAGAAGGGTTAGGCTTCGCCTGTGTTCCGGAAAGTTATGTCGACCTTTACGCTAGCCAAGCGGATACATTTCATGCCGATCATGTGCCAGGCCTGGACTCGAGCGATATCTATTTCGTCTGGCGAAAAAGTCAGCAGTCGCCCTTAATAAAAAACTTCATCGAGATAATTGATATTCAGAGCAATTGGTCGTTACCGAGTCCAAAAAGCCGCGCTGGTGCTGATCATGGTGGACGGTAAAGGGTACCCCGCACGTAAAAGATAATTTGTTTAGCAGAAACCAGCGAATACCTTCCTGACGAAAACCAAGGGACGTTGCTACGATTCTTGTCAATGCCAAGACCCGGGTCGACACCACTTACCACAACCAATACCTGAACCACGGGCAGTTGGAACCGCCTCTGCGCTGGCCAAATTCAATCCGGACGGTTCGCAGGAGGTCTGGCTGCCGAATCAAGCGCCGGACATGTTCCGTGCGGACATAGTCAAACGCACTGGTCTGGAGCTTTCCCGCATCACATTGCATTCGCCGCTGGTGGGTGGATTCTTCGGGCGGCAATTTCTGTACGATTCCGCCAGCCCGTACGCGCAGGCCATCAATTTGTCCAAGGCAGTGGGGCGTCCGGTGAAACTAATTTGGAGTCGCGAGGAAGGGTTCAGTGCAGGACGTGCCAATTTCCAGTATGGCGAACGCGATGCAGTGGTGGTGGTGGTGGTGGATGAAATTGGCCGAGAAATTGCCTCGAGTCGAGAAGGCAAAGTCAGCCAACGGCGCTAATCTGATACTGTTTTTTATATTTGATCTGAGCCTTTTTTAGTGAGCCGGTGCTCTATAGGGTGCGCGTCCGACGCACCCAGTGAAGCATTGGAGATCAAGCCGATACGGGTCAACGTCGTCTCGCCAGGTGTCGTCGACACCCCGACTCGGGACTTCCTGAGCCGCGAGGATCATCAAGGTCTTCTCGAAAGCGTCGCGGGTAGCCTTCCGGTAGGTCGGGTCGGCCAAGCTGATGATCTTGCAGACGCTGCGCTGTCAATGATGGGAAATGGCTTCATCAAAGGCACCGTGCTCCACGTCGATGGTGGTGGTCGCATTGCCTGACGCTAAGCCTTTCCACTTCACCATGAGGATTTTGAAATGAGCGATAAACACGTAGCACTTGTCGTTGGTTCCAGCGGGATCATCGGCAGCGCTTTGGTCGACACGCTGTTCAGTGCGCCTGAATGGTCCGTGCGGGCTTTGCGTAAAACGAACCTGCCGGGCGTCGAGGCCATCGATTGTGATCTAAGCGATGCTAAGGCAACCCGGTTAGCGCTCGAAGCCGCATCAGATACCACTCATGTGTTCTATGCGGCGTTGCAGACCGATCCTGAATTGGCGCGCGAGTCTGAAATCAACACCGTGATGCTTAGAAACGTTCTGGACGGGTTAAAGGCCAACGGTGCTCCGCTACAGCGGGTTGTGCATTATCAGGGGGCAAAAGTGTATGGCGTTCACCTGGGCGCAAGCGTCGCACCATTCTATGAAGATGACCCACGCCACGTGGCTGCCAATTTCTACTATGCCCAAGAGGATTTGCTCAGAGAAAGACAGGTCAGCGACGGCCTGGATTGGAGCATCCTCAGGCCAGATGTGGTGGTAGGCGACATTGCCGGCAACCCGATGAACATCGCAATGGTGATTGGTGTCTTCGCAGCGCTGAGCAAACAGGCAGGTGTGCCACTGCGTTTCCCTGGCTCCATGCGCACGTATCGAGAGGTCGTTGCTCAACTCACCGACGCGCATTGGCTGGCACGCGCGAGCCTATGGGCCGCACTCGCACCCACGGCCCGTAACGAAGCCTTCAACCTGGTAGGAGAGCCGTTTCGCTGGGAACGCATCTGGATCAAGATCGCCGAAGCGCTAAACATGGAGGTCGCCACGCCTCAGCCGTTTTCTCTCGCCAAGCACATGCCCGGTAAAGCCAAGGACTGGGAGCGACTGGCAACTGAGCATGAGCTCAGCACATTGCCCTATGACAAGCTGGTTGGCTGGCCGTTCGGTGACTTTATCTTCAACACCGGATTCGACATGATTTCGGACATGAACAAGATCCGTCGTGCGGGCTTCACGGAAGTGGTGAACAACGAAGAGATCATGGTTGATGCGTTGAAGTGGCTGGCAGAGAAGGGATTCTTGCCAAGTATTTGAGTTGATTTCGATGGGTTGAATATCTTGACTTGGTGGCTGCTGCTTCGACGGAGGTGGCTGCTATCGGCCGAGAGTGTGTAAAAACGCTATCTGGCACCGTCGGCGCGGCGCGCCGCCGGCTGTTGGGGGACGTAAATGCACCTGAAGCTCCATGGTCGATCAG
>NZ_JASCOM010000232.1:0-9140 GCF_029959925.1 Pseudomonas sp. PS02303 | reverse complement strand
GCGAGGGGGCTTGCTCCCGCTGGGCTGCGACGCGGCCCCAAAATCTTCGCAATCAATGCAAATCTTGTGAGTGCTGCGCACTCAAGCGGGAGCAAGCTCCCTCGCCACAAGGCCTCATTGCATCAAGTCGCCGGGCGAATCGCCTTGATCAACGACTGCAACGAATACCCCAACCGCGGCGCCAGCCCTTCGGCCCGGGCAAGCAGTCCATTCATGTCCAGTTCCTGATCCAGCTCCGAAGGCACGATCAGAATCACATTGCCCTCCTTCACCGGCAGCTCCCAGTAATGCCGGTGATAGAGCCCGCGCAACAATGCAGCACCCAAGGGTTTGCCGTCGTCGGTGGCCCATTGATTGATCACCAGCCAGCCGCCCGGATTCAAGCGTTTCTGACAGTTTTCCAGGAAGCTCCAGGCCAGATGCCCGACACCGGGACCGACATCGGTATAAAGGTCGACGAAGATCAAGTCCGCCGGTTCAGCGGTATCGAGCAACTCCAGCGCATCGCCGACGCGGATGTACAAACGCGGATCATCATCGAGCCCCAGGTATTCGATGGCCAGACGCGGTACGTCGGGGCGCAATTCGATGGCTTCGACATCTTCAAGGGGCAGAAACTTGAGGCACGCCTGGGTCAGCGTGCCGGCGCCGAGGCCAAGAAACAGCGCGCTTTCCGGCTGTTCGTGGCACAGCGCGCCAATCAGCATCGCCCGGGTGTAATCGTACTCGAGCCAGCTCGGGTCAGCCGTGAACACGCAGCTCTGCTCGATGGCATCACCGAACTCGAGAAATCGGTAATCGGCCACCTCCAGCACGCGAATCACGCCGAACTCATCCTGTACCTCGGCGAGCAAATGCTCGACGCGCTCCTCAGTCATTTCGTCTCCTGATCGTCGCCTGACCCGGCAACGCGATAATCCGCAACATGAAGCGGCAAAGGCGCGATTGTCCGCGAAGCAACCGGAACAGGTCACGCACTAATTTGCTGATAACATGAACGTCCGAGCGTAAAACAACCGAGACCGTGATGAGCCAACCCTGGAGCCCTGACAGCTGGCGCGCCCTGCCGATCCAGCAACAACCCCTTTACCCCGACGCCGCGCATTTGCGTCATGTCGAGCAGACCCTGGCCAGCTACCCGCCGCTGGTGTTTGCCGGTGAAGCCCGGGAGTTGCGCCGTCAGTTCGCTGAAGTCACCCAGGGCCGCGCGTTTCTGTTGCAGGGTGGCGATTGCGCCGAAAGCTTCGCCGAGTTCTCGGCCGCAAAAATTCGCGACACCTTTAAAGTCCTGCTGCAGATGGCGATTGTCATGACCTTCGCCGCGGGTTGCCCGGTGGTCAAGGTCGGGCGCATGGCCGGCCAGTTCGCCAAGCCTCGCTCGGCCAACGATGAAACCATCGACGGTGTAACCCTCCCCGCCTACCGTGGCGACATCGTCAACGGCATCGGTTTCGATGAAAAAAGCCGCGTACCGGACCCGGAGCGCTTGCTCCAGTCCTACCACCAGTCCACCGCGACCCTGAACCTGCTGCGCGCTTTCGCCCAAGGCGGTTTTGCCGACCTGCATCAGGTGCACAAATGGAACCTGGATTTCATCGCCAACTCGGCGCTGGCTGAAAAATACAGCCACTTGGCCGATCGCATCGATGAAACCCTGGCCTTCATGCGCGCTTGCGGCATGGACAGTTCGCCACAACTGCGCGAAACCAGTTTCTTCACGGCCCACGAAGCGCTGCTGCTGAATTACGAAGAAGCCTTCGTGCGCCGCGACAGCCTGACCAACGATTACTACGATTGCTCAGCGCACATGCTGTGGATCGGTGACCGCACCCGTCAGCTCGACGGCGCCCACGTCGAATTCCTGCGTGGCGTGAATAATCCGATCGGGGTAAAGGTCGGCCCCAGCATGAATCCCGAAGACCTGATTCGCCTGATCGACGTGCTGAACCCGGACAACGACCCAGGCCGCTTGAATTTGATCGCACGCATGGGCGCGAACAAGGTTGGCGATCACTTGCCGGCGTTGATCCGCGCGGTGCAGCGTGAAGGCAAGCAGGTGCTCTGGAGCTCGGACCCGATGCACGGCAACACCATCAAGGCCAGCAGCGGTTACAAGACCCGCGACTTTGCGCAGATCCTCGGTGAGGTGAAGCAATTCTTCCAGGTTCATGAAGCGGAAGGCAGTTACGCCGGCGGTATCCACATCGAGATGACCGGGCAGAACGTGACCGAGTGCATTGGTGGTGCCCGGCCAATCACTGAAGACGGGTTGTCGGACCGTTACCACACCCATTGCGATCCGCGGATGAATGCCGATCAGTCGCTGGAATTGGCGTTCCTGATTGCCGAGACGCTGAAGCAAGTTCGGCGCTGAATCGCGTCGCGCCATTCGCGGGCAACGGCCTCGCGCCTACAGGATTGCGTTGAATCAGTAGGAGCGAGGCTTGCCCGCGAAGGTGCCCGCTCAGCCACCCTGAATCTGTGCCAACGCCACCCGCAAGCGCGCGCCACTCGCCCGCGGGCAATTGAGCTGAACCTGCTCAAGCCCCAGCCAATCCGCCATTTGCCGCAGATTGCCCGCCAACGCCAGCATCCCCACCTCGTCCAGCCCTGGCTCCTCTTCATGCACGGCATGCACCGCCAGCCGGCCCAACGCTCGTTCGGCACGCAAATCAACCCGCGCGGCAATCCGCTCATTGTGCAAAAACGGCAGTACGTAATAGCCGTAGACCCGTTTGTCCTGGGGCGTGTAAATCTCCAGTCGATAACGGAAATCGAACAACCGCTCGGTGCGGCTGCGCTCCCAGATCAACGAGTCAAAAGGTGATAGCAAGGCACTGGACTCGACCTTGCGCGGCACTTTCGGCTCGGGCAAGCAGAAGGCCGGTTGACGCCAGCCCTGAACCTCGCAGGCCAGTAATTCACCCGCATCTATCAGTTCGGCCAGACGCGGCCGGCTGTCTGCCGGATTCAGGCGAAAATAATCGCGCAGGTCCTTTTCCGTGCCGACACCTAATGCCGTCGCCGCATGCAGCAACAGCCCGCGCTGGGCCTCGGCCTCACTGAGCAAAGGCTGTTGCAGAACCGCTGAAGGAATCACCCGCTCCGGCAAATCATACAACCGCTCGAATCCGCGGCGACCGGCGACCGTGACTTCACCGGCGGCGAACAGCCATTCCAGCGCATGTTTTTCTGCGCTCCAGTCCCACCATGGCCCGGCCCGTTCCTGACGGGTCGACAGACTTCCAGCCCCCAGAGCGCCAAGTTCCTGCACCGAGGCCAGCACTCGACGAATCGTGTCCTGCTGCTCGCGACCGAAACGCGCCAGTTGCTGGTAGATGTCTTCGCCACGCGTTGCACGCTGCATGCGCCAGCGCATCAAGGGGTACATCGACATAGGCAGCAACGAAGCTTCATGGCCCCAATACTCGAATAACGTGCGACGTCGGCCCTGACTCCAGGCAGCCTGATCGAGCAAATCGGGGGAGTAATTTCCGAGGCGGGAAAACAAGGGAAGGTAGTGCGAACGCACCAACGCATTGACCGAATCGATCTGCAGAATGCCCAGCCGTTCGATCAGCCGGTTGAGCTGAACCGGTTTGATCGCCGCTGGCGGTTGCTGCCCGTTGAACCCTTGGGCGGCCAGCGCCAGACGTCGAGCCTGTTTGTTGGAAAAGGACAGCGTTGCGGGCATGAATACCTCCGTGTCTGCTCGCAACCTACCTCACCAGAGAGGGGTTTGTGTAGCGATGGCCTCATCATTTATGCATCGGATCATCCCAGAACGGCCTGACCGATTCATGTTCGACATCGGCACGACTCACGCCAATGTCCTTCAGTGCTTCGTCGCTCAAACTTGCCAGCAGCTCACGTTCACGGTGAAGTTCGTACCAGCGACTAAACTTGTGCAGCAGATCGGATACCGCGTGGATTGAGAATTTTTCTTCCGTTACATGCTCGTTATGACCTTTCATCTTGTTGCCCTCCTTTAGGGATGGCTCAAGTCTCGCCTCAGCGCTAAGATCAATCCAACGAATGTTTCTGATGGTAACCATCTCGGAGATTGATGGATGTCGGCGTACCCAAGTATCGATACTGACGTGCTACGCACCTTTGTCGCCATTGCCGACCAGGGTGGTTTTACCCGTGCCGGAGAAATGGTCAACCGCACGCAGTCAGCGGTGAGCATGCAGATGAAGCGTCTGGAAGAAGACGTGTTGCAGCGCCAGCTGTTCGAACGTGATGGACGCCAGGTCAAGTTGACCGCCGAGGGCCAGGTATTGCTGGGTTACGCGCGGCGCATCCTCAAACTCCACAGCGAAGTTTTCAACACCCTGCGCGAGCCGCACATGGTCGGCACCGTACGCATCGGCACGCCCGACGATTACGTCATGCGTTTCCTGCCGGGGATCCTGTCGCGTTTCGCCAAGTTCTACCCGCTGATCCAGATCGAGGTTCACTGCGAATCAACCAAACAACTGTTGCAACGCCAGGACCTGGACTTGTCCATCGTCACCCGCGAGCCCGGTACTGAAATCGGCCAGTTGCTGCGCAAGGAGCGTTTCGTCTGGGCCGAAGCACAATGCTTCAACGCCCACGAGCAGACGCCACTGCCCCTGGCAATGTTCAACAGTGATTGTTTCTGCAGGCTGTGGGCGTGTAATGCGCTGGACGCCATGGGGCGCGATTACCGCATCGCCTACAACAGTTCCAGCCTGTCGGCGTTAATGGCCGTGGTCAGTGCGGGCCTCGCGGTGACTGCACAACTGGAAAGCCTGATCACGCCGGACATGCGCATCCTGGGAGAAGCCGAAGACCTGCCGCTGTTGCCGGAAGCCTGCATCATGCTGGTGCGCAATCTGCACAACCCGTCCCCGATCACCGAGTGCCTGGCCGAGCACATCGTCGAAGGCTTCAAACTTTAAACGCGAGCATCACCGCGCACAGCACCAGGAAACCGCAGAACAACCCGCGCAATAGCCGCTCCGGCATGGCGTGGGCGATCTTCACGCCCCAGCTGATGCTCATCAACCCGCCGACAGCCAACGGCAACCCGATCATCCAGTCCACCTGGTGATGCACGGCGTAAGTCACCAGTGTGACGCCGGTGCTGGGCAGAGCCAGGGCCAGCGACAAGCCTTGGGCCACCACCTGAGAGGTGCCGAACAGGCTGGTCAGCACCGGCGTCGCCACCACCGCACCGCCAACCCCGAACAACCCGCCCATGGTGCCGGATGCCGCGCCCAGTACGCCCAACCATGGCCAGGAATAACGCATTTGTGCAGAGGCCGGTGCGTTGGCGGTGAACATGCGCACCAGGTTGTAGGTCGACAGGGCAATCAGAAATGCAACAAACCCCACGCGCATGGTTTGCGCGTCAATGCCTACCGCCCAGATCGACCCGATCCAGGCGAAGCAGAAGCCCATTGCGGCCAATGGCAGTGCATGGCGCATTTCGATGCGGTTGCGCTGGTGATAGCGCCACAACGCCAGCATCACGTTGGGCACCACCATGACCAACGCCGTGCCCTGGGCAATTTGCTGATCGAGACCGAACAGCACGCCTAGTAGCGGAATCGCGATCAAACCACCGCCAATGCCGAATAGCCCACCGAGAGTTCCCAGGGCGGCGCCGAAGACCAGATACATCACAAACTCAATCACAGGCGATTTTCCTTTTATCAGGCCATTCATCCTACGCAGTCGGCGCTGGCGGGGAAACGCACAGCAACGCACAATGGCTGTGCCAACTTCGCACAAGCGCTGATACACCATGAACCCGAATCAATTGACCGATCAACTCGGCCTGTTCCTTGATGTGCTGGAAACCGGGAGCTTTTCCGCAGCGTCCCGGCGACATCCGCTGACGCCTTCGGCGGTAGCGCGACGTATCGACAGCCTGGAAAACGCAGTCGGCAGCCAGTTGTTCATTCGCAGCACCCACGCGGTGCGTGCTACTCCTGCTGGCCTGGCGTTCGCCGAACGGGCGCGACGGATTGTGGCGGAACTGCGCCTGGCCCGCGCCGAAGCCGTATCCCTGAGCAGTGCGCCGGAGGGCTTGATCCGCATCGATGCGCCAGCGGCGTTCGGCCGACGGCACTTGGCGCCGGTGATTGCCGACTTCCTGATGCTCTATTCGGGCCTCGACGTGCAATTGCATTTGATCGACAGTTTTGTCGACATGCAGGGGCTGAACCTGGGGAAGGTGGATCTGGTGCTGCGCGCAGGTCAAATGGCCGACACCCGTCTGGTGGCCACGCCGCTGGCAAGTATGGTGCGCATTGCCTGTGCCAGCCCGCAATACCTGAAACGCCGCGGCGTCCCGACCGAACCGGCGCAGTTGATCGAACATGACGGCCTTGACTGGGACGGCCTGGCCCCACCCTTTGCCTGGCGCTTTGAGCGCGACGGGCACCTGCACCTGCATCGCCCGGCGCGCATCCGCATGAGTGCCAACAATGCCGAAGCACTGGTCTGTGGGGCGTTGGCGGGGCTGGGCATCGCGCATTTGCCGACCTGGCTGGCCAGCGAGTACCTTTTGCGTGGCGAGTTGCTGCCGCTGTTTTGTGAAAACGGCTTGCCTCCACCGGAGACCACCGGCATCTATGCATTACGTCTTGAGCAACAACCCAACTCCCGAAGCCGCTTGTTGCTGGAGTATCTGAAAACCCGCTTCAGCCCGATTCCGCCGTGGGACCTGGCACTGCAAAACACCCTGGACCGGCATTAGTCTAGAATTGTCTGGTGCATTAAAGATTCGCCCGCTAGATTCATGACGATCACTGATCAAGGCTTTGAAATGACCACCGAACGCACCACCCCGGATAACTGCGACCCGCTGCTGCTGGATAATCAGGCTTGTTTCGCCCTGCATTCCACCTCGCTGCTGATGACCAAGGTCTACAAGCCGCTGTTGCAAGCGCTGGGGCTGACCTATCCGCAGTATCTGGCGATGATGGTGTTGTGGGAGCGGGACGGGCTGACCGTAGGCGAAATCAGCACGCGACTGCTGACAGACCCCGGCTCACTGACCCCCTTGCTCAAACGCCTGGAGGTCGAAGGATTGCTCAGTCGCACCCGCAGCCGAGAGGATGAACGGGTGGTGATCGTCGAGCTGACCGAACAAGGCCGTGCGTTGCGCGACAAGGCACGCAGCATTCCCCAGTGCATCCTCGGTGCAAGCGGAATGACGCTTGAGAGATTGCAAAAACTGCAAGCGGAGCTGCAGGAACTGCGCAGCAATCTGCAAGACAGCCTTTAATCCCCCAAATCCCTGTGGGAGCGAGCCTGCTCGCGATTGCAGTGTGTCATTCAGCATTGATACTGACTGACACTCCGTCATCGCGAGCAGGCTCACTCCCACATTTGTTTTGTGGTGTCCCAGTTGATCGGGGTGCTTCCTTCGAAAAAAATCTTCCGCTAAAAATCCTGCCGCGACCGCTCTAACTCAGCACATCCAATCCGCGTCCCCCTTCAAGCCAAAACTTTTTCAAAAATTTATATTGCGCGCTAACTATTAGCGCGATACATTCATCTCGCACTTACTTAGCGCGCAAACATTTAGCGCAAACAAATCAAATCTGAACGAGGCTCACACCATGCAAACTCTCTACACCGCAATCGCAACCTCCACTGGCGGCCGTGACGGTCGTGCGGTTTCCAGTGACAACATCCTCGACGTCAAACTCGCCACCCCGAAAGAACTCGGTGGTGCCGGCGGCGCAGCGACCAACCCTGAGCAATTGTTCGCCGCCGGCTACTCCGCCTGCTTCATCGGCGCGCTGAAATTCGTCGCCAGCCAGACCAAACGCAGCATCCCGAACGACGCGTCGATCACCGCCCATGTCGGCATCGGCCAGATCCCTGGCGGTTTCGGCCTGGACATCGACCTGCACATCAGCCTGCCAGGTCTTGAACAAGCCGACGCGCAAAGCCTGG
Organism: Pseudomonas sp. PS02303; assembly: GCF_029959925.1. Lineage (NCBI taxonomy): Bacteria > Pseudomonadati > Pseudomonadota > Gammaproteobacteria > Pseudomonadales > Pseudomonadaceae > Pseudomonas > Pseudomonas sp. PS02303. The sequence goes on along the minus strand of NZ_JASCOM010000232.1, from coordinate 1,202 downwards.
TCGAGGCGGCTCACCAAGTCTGCCCGTACTCGAACGCGACCCGTGGCAACGTCGATGTGCGCCTGCACGTCACCGTCTAACCGCCGACTCCCAGGCCCGAACAGGAAATGAACATGAACACTTTGAGCAAAGTCTTGAGCGGCACCCTTCTCGCTATGTCCATCAGTAACGCGTTCGCAGGTGATGGGGTTGAACACAACACCCAGGCGTTCCTCGACGTTCTGAATGCCGGCACCGGCAAACCGATGGAACAACTCACCCCCAAAGAAGCCCGTGCGGTGCTGGTGGGTGCGCAAGCCTCGGTGAAACTGACGCTGCCAAAAGCCGATGTCAGCGAGAAGACCATCCAGGTCGACGGCCAACCGCTCAGCCTGACCATCGTCCGGCCGGCCGGTGTCAAGGGCGAGCTGCCAGTGTTCATGTTCTTTCACGGCGGCGGATGGGTGCTGGGAGATTTCCCGACCCACGAACGTCTGGTTCGCGACCTGGTGACAGGGTCGGGTGCAGCAGCGGTGTTCGTCAATTACACCCCGTCCCCGGAAGCGCATTATCCGGTGGCGATCAACCAGGCCTACGCCGCGACCAAATGGGTGGCCGAGCACGGTAAAGAGATCAACGTCGACGGCAAACGCCTGGCCGTGGCCGGCAACAGCGTCGGTGGCAACATGGCAGCCGTGGTTGCACTGATGGCCAAAGACAAGGGCACGCCGGCGATCAAGTTCCAGGTGCTGCTGTGGCCGGTGACCGATGCCAGCTTCGAAACCGCGTCCTACAACCAGTTTGCCGAGGGTCACTTCCTCACCAAAAACATGATGAAGTGGTTCTGGGACAACTACACCACCGACGCCAAACAACGTAACGAAATCTACGCCTCGCCGCTGCGGGCCACCACCGCGCAACTGAAGGGCTTACCGCCTGCGCTGGTGCAGACAGCCGGTGCCGACGTGTTGCGCGATGAAGGTGAAGCCTATGCCCGCAAACTCGACGAGGCGGGTGTGCCGGTCACATCGGTTCGTTACAACGGGATGATTCACGACTACGGCTTGCTTAACGTAGTGAGCCAGGTGCCGGCGGTACGGTCGGCGATGCTGCAAGCGTCCGAAGAACTCAAGCAACACCTGAAATAACACCGCCCCCTGTAGGAGCGAGGCTTGCCCGCGAAGGCGTCGTGTCAGTCGACATCGATGTTGAATGACACGACG
>NZ_JASCOM010000231.1:0-9212 GCF_029959925.1 Pseudomonas sp. PS02303 | reverse complement strand
GCCTCGCTCCTACAGGTTTCTGTGTTCGTGCATCGTGCACCAACCCTGTAGGAGCGAGGCTTGCCCGCGAAGCTTTTAGCGGTTTGAAAATCGCTGCAAATACTCGACCTGTTCGCGATGCGCCACCTCCTGCACCACCGGCCGCAACCGCACTTTCACCCCCGGCAAGCACTGCGCCAGCCGCGCGAGTGCCAACGGCGTCAACGCCCCCAATCGCGGATAACCGCCAATGGTCTGCCGATCATTGAGCAACACAATCGGCTGCCCGTCCGGCGGGACCTGGACCGCGCCTAGCGGGATGCCTTCGGAAATCATCGGCTGGCCCTGGTACTGCAACGGCGTTCCCAGCAAGCGAATGCCCATGCGATCGGCACGGCTGTCGAGGGTCCAGATGCTATTAAACGCATCGAACAGGCTCTGCCCGCTGAACTCACCGATCTGCGCGCCGAGGACCACATCCAGTGGCGAATCGACTTTGAAATTAGGCCGGTGTTCTGCCGGTAACTCCCGCAGCAATAACAGCGCACTCCCGCGATAGCTCAACGGCGCGCCTTTGCCCAATGGCCGGCCCATACCATCCAGGCCGCCGAGTTCTTCACGGACCACCGTCGCGCTGCTTCCCAACACTTTTGGCGCGTCAAACCCGCCCGGTGCCGCCAGATAAGCTCGCGCCCCGAGCAGCGGTTGAGTGAATTGCAATCGCTGGCCCTTGTTCAGCCGGAAACTGCGCCACGGCGCCAATGCCTCGCCATCCACTTGCGCGCCCAAGTCCGCCCCGGCCAGCGCCAACACGCAGTCTTCCTCGGCTACGACGCTGAAACCGCCGAGGGTGATTTCAATCACCGGCGCATCAAGGCCATTGCCCAACAACCAATTGGCCCACGACATCGAACGCCAATCCAGCCCGCCGCCCTGGGTCACACCCAGATGCCGCACGCCGAAACGACCCGCGTCCTGCAACAGGCACAGCGGCGTACTCGCCTCAATCAATAGACGGCTCATGCCTGGGCCTCCAATGGCGTGTCGTCACCGCCCAGGTTGATGAACTGCGCATGGTCGACCGCTTCAAAGCGCACGGTGTCACCCGGTTGCATCAGGCTGTAACCATCGCGTTCGCGGTCGAACAATTTGGCGGGCGTACGGCCGATCAGGTTCCAGCCGCCGGGGGATACCACCGGGTAGGCGGCGGTTTGCCGCTCGGCGATGCCGACACTGCCGGCCGCCACCTTTTTACGCGGCGTATTCAGACGCGGCGCGGCAAGCACTTCTTCCACCAGCCCCATGAAAGCGAACCCCGGCGCGAAACCCAGCGCGAACACTTGATACTCGCGCTCGCTGTGGCGGCGGATCACCTCGTCCACCGACAGCCCGCTGCGCTGAGACAACAAGCTCAACTCCGGACCGACGCTCAAGTCATACCAGACCGGCAGCACATGGCATTTACCGCGAGTGCTCGCGTTGGGTGACAGGTCGATCAGCGCTTGGGCGAGCAATTCCCGGGCTTGAGTCGGACTCAACGCCGTCAGGTCGTAATGCACCATCAACGTCGTGTAAGACGGCACCAGATCGATCAGATGCCCGGCAAACGCAGCGCGCAGGTTTTCGCTGGCCGCCAGCATCCACGGCATGTTGGCTTCGGCAATTTCATCGAACAGACGCACCATCAGGCAATCCAGCGCCACCACCTCAACCCGCAGTTTCATGGTGCGCTCTGCTGATCAAGGGCTTCGCGAATCCGCCGCACCGCGGCCACCGAACTGGCGTTGTCACCGTGAACGCACAGGGTGTTGGCCTGCAAGTGCAAGGCGCTGCCGTCGCTGGCGGTGAGGTTGTCGCCACGGGCGATGGTCAGCGCTTGCTCGATAATGGTTTCGGGATCGTGGTGCACCGCCCCCGGCAGTTGCCGTGAAACCAGCATGCCGGCACTGTCGTAGGCACGGTCGGCGAAGGCTTCGAACCACAAGGTCACGCCGTATTCATCACCCAGTTGCTGGGCGGCGCTGTTGTTGCGCGTGGCCATGAGCATCAGCGGCAAGGTCCGGTCATACGCCGCCACGGCCTGAAGCACCGCGCGCAATTGCGCCGGGTTGGCCATCATGTCGTTGTACATTGCGCCGTGGGGTTTGACGTAACTGACGCGCCCGCCTTGGGCCCGGCAGATGCCGTCGAGGGCGCCGATCTGGTAATGCAAAATGTCCTGAAGTTCCTGGGCGGTGTAGGCCATGGAGCGGCGGCCGAAACCCACCAGATCCTGATAGGCCGGGTGCGCGCCGATCTGCACGCCGTTACTCAGGGCCAGGCCGACGGTCTTGCGCATGATGCTCGGGTCGCCGGCATGGAAGCCGCAGGCGATGTTGGCGCAATCGATGAAGGGCATGACCTCGGCGTCCAGACCCATGGTCCAGTTGCCGAAACTCTCGCCGATGTCGCAATTCAATAGCAGGCGGCTCACGGTGAACACTCCTGTAGGCATTTTCTTTTTTTGCTGTCGGGCAGATGCCCGCAGATTATCAGCTACTCGGCTTCAAGTTGTTTGCCACGGGTTTCCGGCAAGCTCAACGCAGCAAGGATCACCACACCGTAGGACACCGCCGCAAAAGCCCCGATGCCTACGCTCAATGGCACCTTCTGGCTCATCAAACCGATCAGCAACGGAAACAACGCCGCCAGGGCCCGGCCGATGTTGTAGCAAAAGCCCTGCCCCGAACCGCGAATCCGTGTCGGAAACAGCTCGGTCAAAAACGCGCCCATGCCACTGAAAATCCCCGAAGCGAAGAAGCCCAGCGGGAAGCCCAGCCACAGCATCACGCCGTTACTGACCGGCAACTGGGTGTAGAGCAACACGATGGTGAACGAGCCGACGGCGAACAGGATGAAGTTTCGTTTGCGGCCGAGGATGTCCGTCAAATAGGCACTGATGACGTAGCCGACGTAGGAACCGACGATCACCATCGCCAGATAACCGCCCGTGCCGAGTACGCTTAAACCGCGCTCGTTTTTCAGAAACGTCGGCAGCCAGGACGTGATCGCGTAGTAACCGCCCAGCGCGCCCGTGGTCAGCACCGAAGCGCGAATCGTGGTGAAGAGGATACCGGGGGCGAAGATCTCGTAGAACTTCGCGGCGTTGCCCGGCTCCTGCTTGGCCTTGGCTTCGCGGTAGATTTCCGGGTCCTTGACCAGTCGACGGACGAAGATCACGAAAATCGCCGGCACGATGCCGAGGATGAACAGCGCACGCCAGGCATCTTCCGGCGGCAATACCGAGAACAGCAGCGCGTAGAGAATCGCCGTCAGCCCCCAACCCAGCGCCCAGCCCGATTGCACCATGCCCACGGCCTTGCCGCGGTCCTTGGCGCGAATCACCTCGCCCATCAGCACTGCGCCGGCAGTCCACTCACCGCCAAAACCGAAGCCCATCAAGGTACGGCTGATCAACAGTTGTTCGTAGTTTTGCGCGAAGCCGCAGAGGAAGGTGAAGAAGGCGAACCACAGCACCGTCAGTTGCAAGGTGCGCACACGGCCGATGCGGTCCGACAGAATCCCCGCCACCCAACCACCGATGGCCGACGCAATGAGCGTGCTGGTATGGATCAGCCCGGCCTCGCCAGTCGTGATGCCCCACATGGCAATCAGGGTCGGCACCACGAAGCTGAGCATCTGGGTGTCCATGCCGTCCAGGCCATAGCCGATCTTGCAGCTCCAGAAGGTGCGGCGTTCCTGCTGATTGATGTTGCGGTACCAGTCGAAAGGTCCCGGCCGAGACGTGGCTTTGGGGATATCGAGCGTGTCGGGCGCACTCATGGCAACTCTCCGTGCAAATTTTATTGGTATTGTTCTGAGCCCCGACGACGCCTATCGTGGGAACCGGATGGCCTGATTTTTGGTTGTCCGGCCCTGCTGCGTCCAACTAATAAAAACCCGCCCTAGGCATAAGAAAAACTTAACGCCATGAACCTGAAATTTCTCGAGACCTTTGTCTGGGTCGCCCGACTCAAGAGTTTCCGCCTGACGGCTGACAAGCTCTTCACCACCCAGGCATCGATTTCCAGCCGCATCGCGGTGCTCGAAGGCGAGCTCGGGGTGAAGTTGTTTCTGCGCGACTCGCGGGGGGTGAGCCTGACGCCCGAAGGCTTGAAAGTGCTCGAGTACGCCGAGCAGATGATGGACACCATGCAAGCCCTCAAGCAGTCGATCGAGACGCGCTCAAGCAAGGTCGGGCGCGTGCGGATCGGCGTGATGGACACGGTGATTCACACGTGGCTGAGCCCGTTGGTGGCACAGATGATGGATCACTATCCGCGGGTGGAAATCGAGCTGGTGGCCGATACGGCGCTCAACCTCTGCGATCAGCTGCAAAAAGGCTTTCTCGATCTGATCCTGCAAACCGATCTGGTGCGTCAGGAAAGCGTGCGCAGCCTTGAACTGGCGAGCCATCCGATGGGCTGGATTGTCGCCAGCAATTCGATCTACAACCGTGGGTACACCGGCATTGCCGATCTGGCGCGCGAGCGGATCATTACCTACTCGAAAAACTCACATCCGCATCAGGACATTCTGAGTCTGATGCAGGCGAACGGGGTCATGACGCCGCGGCTGAACTGCGTGAACTCGGTGTCGGCGATTACCCGGTTGCTGCGCGACGGATTCGGCATTGGTGCGTTGCCGCCGGTTCTGGTGGCCGAGGAACTGGCGCGGGGGGAATTGACCTTGCTGGCCATCGATCAACAGCTGCCTAATTTGCAGGTCGTGGTGTCGTGGCGGGTGGGTGTGGAGTGGGTCGAGGAGATTGTTGCGTTGTGTCAGCAGGTGCTGGAGGGGTATGCGCGCAAGGTGGGTGAAGACTACATCGTCCTCGCACGCTGATCGGCGCTGATGATGATCGCTCCCACGCTCTGCGTGGGAGCGATCAGTGTTACAGGCCGCGCACATCCCGGTCTTCGATCGGCCGGCTCTGGCGCAGGCGTTTGCCGCCCAGCACTACCCAGTCGATCAGACGGAACAGGCATTCAATGCCGAAGGACAGCAGCAACGCACCGCTCATGCCCCAGATCATCGCTTCCGGTGTCAGCAGGATCTGGTAGCTGTAGCCATTCCAGGTTTCCTTGCGAATATCCGGATCCGCCGCCAATGCGACCTGCAGAACGCGGATGTACCACGGGCCCTGCATGGCGTGGAACTGTTTATCGAGCGCCACCTGACGGGTGAGCAAGGTGCTCAGGCTCTCGGCGTCGCTGCGGAAAATCGGGTCTTCACTGGCGCGGTAATGGGCGACCAGCGCCTGCATATCGCCCTTGAAGAACTGATTGGCGGTGCCCTGGAAACCGCTCAGGCTGGTTTGCGCCTCAATCAGATGCGCTTCGACCCGTTTCGCGTAATCGCTGATGAACCCGGGCACCTGGACACCGATCAACAGGCCCGCCGCAAACAACACCAGCCGTAGATAACTGAGCAACATCGGGTGAGATCCTTATTCGGTCTTGCCCTGGCTGACGCATTCGCCGCGTCGCCAGAGGCTCCATTGGCCCGGTTCGTAGCGGGTCCAGGTTTCGTTTTCGGTCAGGGGTTCGGTGGCGATCACCGTGACCACATCGTTAGGCGTGGTTTCGGCCTGGAAGTCGACGATCACATCGACATCCTTCAACCGCGCCGGGCCGAATGGCGCGCGACGGGTGATCTGGACCAATTTGGTCGAGCAATAGCAGAACAGCCAGTCGCCGTCGCTCAACAGGCAGTTGAACACGCCTTTGCTGCGGTATTCGGCGCAAGCGGCGACCAGGTCCGGCAGCAGCGCTTCGATCTCGACCGGTTCTGGAAACGCTGCGCGCACCCGATTGAGCAGGTCACAGAACGCCGCTTCGCTGTCAGTGTCACCGACGGGGCGATAAAAGCTTTTGATCGGCTGAAAATCCGCCAGCTGACCGTTATGGGCGAAACACCAGTTGCGGCCCCACAGCTCACGCACGAAAGGGTGCGTGTTGGACAGGCAGACCTTGCCCACGTTGGCCTGACGGATATGCCCGATCACCACTTCGCTTTTGATCGGATAGCGCTGCACCAGGTTCGCCACTTCTGACTCGCTGCTGGCCGCCGGGTCCTGAAACAACCGCAGACCGCGCCCCTCATAGAAAGCGATGCCCCAACCGTCACGGTGCGGACCGGTGCGGCCGCCGCGCTGCATCAGCCCGGTGAAGCTGAACACGATATCGGTCGGCACATTGGCGCTCATGCCCAATAACTCACACATGCTCGGACTCTCGCTTCAAGGCCGGATTACAAACGCGGTTCGACCCGCAATCGCTGAGGGTTGCTCGGCACTGGCGGACGACCGTAACGATCATCGCCGGCACCGCCGAACGGATGATCGTCGTCAGGATCGTCGACCCGGGCGGCGGCCTTGGCGGCGGCGGCCTGTTCCTTGCGAGCGTTGGAAGCCCGTTCAATAGGGAACCGGATCGCCACGAACACCAGATAAATGCCAAAGGCGATCATGCCGTACATGAACAGGTCGGAAACCGCCCGCCAGGCGTTGTTGCCCACCTTGAACAGCAGATCGAGCGCAGTGATGGCGATGGCCGGGGCCACTTTTTCCTTCACCGGGTCGATGATGGTCGGGCTGAATAGCAGTACGGCGACCAGCAGCCGCAGTGGTTCACGCAGCCAACGCCACATCCAGCGGGTGATGCGCATCCACACCAACAGGCAGCCTAAAGCGGCAAAGGCGTAGAGGCCCCAAGCGATCAGATAGTCGTTCTCGGTCATGGTGTCCATGGCAAGGCAGGCAAAGAGGCGCTTATAGTAACGACTTTTCGCCCGTCAGGCGTAATCCATGTGGGAGCGAACTGTGGCGAGGGAGCTTGCTCCCGTTCGGCTGCGAAGCAGTCGCAGCGCTTTTGGGGTCGCTTCGCAACCCAGCGGGAGCAAGCTCCCTGGCCACACAGGCTCACTCCTACAGGGTCTGCACAGGCATCAATATTTGCATTGCGCCTGCAAAACCCTATTTTTCGTACAACGTCCGAGAGTCCTTCATGCCCTTATCCGCCAACGTCACCAGCGCCCCGATTGCCCACAAGGCCGACGGCCCTGACCCGTATGCCTGGCTGCAGGAGCGCGACACCGACGCGGTGCTCGACTACCTCAAGGCTGAAAACAGCTACCAAGAGGCGCAGACCGCCGATCAGGCCAGGCTGCGCGAAACCCTGTTCGAGGAGATCAAGGGCCGGATTCTCGAAACCGACCTGTCGCTGCCCTCCCCTTGGGGCCCGTACCTGTATTACACGCGCACCACCGCCGGTGACGAATACGCCCGCCACTACCGCTGCCCACGCCCGGCCGATGACAGCCTGCAACTCGACGAAAGCCAGGAACAGCTGCTGCTGGACCCGAACGAACTGGCCAATGGCGGCTTCTTTTCCCTCGGCGCCTTCAGCATCAGCCCGGATCACCAGCGTCTGGCCTACAGCATCGATTCCACGGGCGATGAGATCTACACGCTGTTCGTGAAGGAATTGTCCAACGGCCGTGTCAGCGAACTTGAGTTCCAGGATTGCGACGGCAGCATGACCTGGGCCAATGACAGCCTGACGCTGTTTTTCGGCGAGCTGGACGACACCCACCGTCCGCACAAACTGCTGCGCTATCGACTGGACGGCACGGCGGCCGAGGAAGTGTTCAACGAGCCGGACGGCCGCTTCTTCCTGCATTGCTATCGCTCCAGTTCCGAACAGCAATTGCTGCTGTCGCTGGGCAGCAAGACCACCAGCGAAGTCTGGGCCCTCGACGCCTCGCAGCCGCAGCAGGCCTTTACTTGCCTGGCGCCACGGGTTGAAGACCATGAATACGACGTTGACCACGGCACGCTGAACGGCGAGTGGGCCTGGTTCATCCGCACCAATCGCGACGGCATCAACTTTGCCCTGTACACCGCCGTCGATACCGGTGTTGCGCCCACCGAGGCCGACTGGCAGAACCTGATCCCCCACAGCGACAGCACGATGATCGAGGGCATGAGCCTGAACGTCGGCGCGATGACGTTGAGCCTGCGGGTCGGTGGCTTGCCGGTGATTGAAGTCCACCCGCAGGATTTGCCGAGCTACCGCGTGCAACTGCCGGATGCGGCGTACAGCCTGCATGTGCAGAACAGCCTGGAGTTTGTCAGCGAGCGGATCCGCCTGCGTTACGAAGCCCTGAACCGTCCGGCGCAAATACGCCAGCTGGAGCTGGACAGTGGCGAGCAGAAAGTACTCAAGGAAACCCCGGTGCTCGGCCCGTTCGACGCCGACGCCTACGTCAGCCAGCGCCTGTGGGCGACGGCACCCGATGGCACGCAAGTACCGATCAGCCTGGTGGTCAAGCGCGAAGCCCTCGGTCAGCCGACGCCGCTATACCTGTACGGCTACGGCGCTTATGGCGAAAGCCTTGACCCGTGGTTCTCTCATGCCCGCTTGAGCTTGCTGGATCGCGGCGTGGCGTTTGCCATTGCCCACGTACGGGGCGGCGGTGAACTGGGCGAGGCCTGGTATCGCGCCGGCAAGCAGGAACACAAGCACAACACCTTCAGCGACTTTATCGCCTGTGCCGAGCACCTGATCGACAACGGCTTCACCACCTCAGCACAATTGGCGATCAGCGGCGGCAGTGCCGGCGGTTTGCTGATCGGCGCGGTGCTCAATCAGCGACCCGAGCTGTTTGGCGCGGCCATTGCCGAAGTGCCGTTCGTCGACGTGCTCAACACCATGCTCGACCCGGACCTGCCGTTGACCGTCACCGAATACGACGAGTGGGGCAATCCTGAAGAACCGGACGTTTATGAGCGGATCAAGGCCTACGCCCCTTACGAAAACGTCACCGCGCAAGCCTATCCGGCGACCCTGGTGATCGCCGGCTACAACGACAGCCGCGTGCAGTACTGGGAAGCGGCGAAGTGGGTGGCGAAATTGCGCGCGACCAAAACCGACACCAATCCCCTGTTGCTCAAGACTGAACTGGGCGCCGGGCATGGCGGGATGAGCGGTCGGTACCAGGGATTGCGTGACGTAGCACTCGAATACGCATTTGTTTTCAAGGTTTTGGGGATTGCCTGAGGAACTTGGCCCGGTGTTTCGGTCTTAAGACCAGACACCGGGCCCAATACAACACAACTCCCTTGTGGGAGCGAGCCTGCTCGCGATAGCGGACTTTCAGTCAATAATTGCGTGACTGACACACTGCAATCG